>CAYSHN010000041.1:0-14038 GCA_964430815.1 uncultured Calditrichota bacterium
GCTGTCTGTGCCATAATTATTTCTGTTTATGCTTCGTTTTCCGGATTGCTTGGTACGGCGCGGACAGACAGCTTTCAATTTGTTTTTGCCATGGCCGGAACCATCCTGCTGGCCTATTTTGTAATTCAAATCCCGGAGATCTCCTCTCTGGCAAATTTAAAATACAAACTGCCGGCGCATGTGTTTGATTTCTTTCCAAAAATTGGTGCGGTAACGATGAAGGAGGCCGTCGGCGGTGTAATGGCTATGTCGGTAGGTGCGTTTATGGCGCATATCGGAGTACAGTGGTGGTCCTGCTGGTATCCCGGAGCTGAACCCGGCGGCGGAGGTTATATCGCACAACGTATGATGTCCTGTAAAAATGAAAGGCACAGCCTGTTTGCCACATTGTGGTTTAATATAGCGCATTATACAGTCCGTCCCTGGCCGTGGATTATCGTCGGCTTAGCAGCATTGGTAATTTTACAAAGATCGCCGTCCGCAGAAACGCTGAGAATTGAAAATCCATCATTATTCGGCCAGGCTCAGGAAATCCATGAAAATAAAGATCTGTTAAACCATCCTGAAATAAAAGCGAATAAACCGCTGCTGGATTTTTATGAAAAGTATGAGAATACCGTTGATCCCGGAATTATGTATCCCAAGCTTATGTTTCGTTATCTTCCGCCCGGAATACTTGGCCTGCTGATTGCAGTATTTTTAGCAGCTTATATGTCGACCATCTCGGCCCAGCTGAACTGGGGCACCTCTTATCTGATTAACGATTTTTATAAAAGGTTTATAAAAAAAGAGGCAGATGAGAAGCATTATGTTTTAATTTCCCGGATGGCCATTATTATTATGACCATCATCTCGCTCCTGGTCGCCAGATACGCCCTGACAACAATTTCAGGTGCATGGGAGTTTATCATCAATGCCTCGGCTGGTATCGGACTGGTACTCATTTTACGCTGGTTCTGGTGGAGAATAAATGCCTGGTCCGAAATCGCCGCCATGATCACTCCTTTAATTATCTACCCCGTTGCCCGCTTTAAGTTCGGCCTGGTATCGCCTCTGACCTTATATCCGATTGTTATCGGAACGACAATAGTCTGGCTTATGGTGACTTTTATCACCAAACCGGTGGACAAATCACTGCTGCTTAATTTTTATAAAAAAGTGCATCCGGGTGGAATTGGCTGGAAAAAGATTGCCAGGGAACTGCCGGATGTAAAAAGTGATAGCGGTTTCGGGAGATTATTTGTTAACTGGATTGCGGGAGTTGTGGTTATTTATTCTTTTCTTTTTGGCTTGGGCAATTTTCTGTTTTCAGAATATGGCGCAGCTGCCACCTGGTTTACCGCAACAATTATCGCCACACTAATTATTTATTACAATCTTAAAAAAATAAATTATCAAAAGGTCCCGGAATGAAAATTCTTTTTTTTATTGGTTTATTAATGATTGTGATTGGCCATACACAGCCTGCAGAAATCGATGTCATGCCCCTGCCAGCAGAGTTTGAATTCACCGGCGGAAAATTTATTCTTGATTCAACATTTACGGTTAAGATTGACAGGGATTCGGAACGTATTATAAAAGCGGCGGATCGTTTCTTGAGACGGCTATCCGGACGCACGGGATTATTCTTTGATTTTAACAGCGGTGCAGCGGCCTCCCTCGTTATATCGGCTAAACAGCAGGCCGTACGGCCCGCAGCCGAAATCAACGAATCATACAACTTGACCGTAAGACCGGATAAAATAGAAATTTCAGCTGAAACAGATATAGGTGCCCTGTATGCGCTGGAAACACTGTTGCAGCTCTTACGTGTCGAAGACGAAAATTATTGCTTCCCGGCCATTCAAATAAAGGACCGTCCCAGATTTACCTGGCGCGGATTAATGATCGATGCAAGCAGGCATTTTATGCCGGTGGAGGTTATCAAACGAAATCTGAATGGCATGCTGGCGGTTAAGCTAAATGTATTTCACTGGCACCTGAGTGATGACCAGGGCTTTCGCGTTGAAAGTAAAAAATTTCCTGATCTTCATCTAAAAGGATCGGACGGACTTTATTATACACAAAATCAGGTCAGGGACATTATAACATATGCCGCTGAAAGAGGAATTCGTGTCGTACCGGAATTTGATGTTCCGGGTCATGCCACCGCACTGATAATGGCTTATCCCAAATTAGGAAGCGGACCGCCTCCCGAAAGTATTGAAAGGAAATGGGGCATTTTCTACCAGGCTTTAAATCCTGCAAGTGAATATACCTACGAATTTCTCGATCAATTATTTGGCGAAATGAGTTCGTTATTCCCCGATAAATATTTTCATATTGGCGGGGATGAACTTGAGAATGGAGATGGTCATGAGGCCAGGCATTGGAATGAAAATGAAGAAATACAGAATTTTAAGAAAGAACAAGGTATAAAAAATAATGCGGAACTGCAGGCTTATTTTAATTCCAGGATTTTAAAATGTCTCAGCAAATATGGAAAAATTCTGGTGGGCTGGGATGAAATACTTCATGAAAATATGCCCCAAAATATAGTTATCCAGTCCTGGCGCGGAAGAGAATCCATGGAAAAAGCAGCAAAAATGGGTTATCAAAGCATTCTGTCCAATGGATACTATATTGATCTGATCTATCCGGCAAGTGATCATTATCTGAATGATCCACTTCCCGATGACACAGCTCTGACACCCGATCAAAAGAAACTCATCCTTGGCGGTGAAGCAACCATGTGGGCGGAATATATATCACCCGAAACTATTGATTCGCGTATCTGGCCGCGTACAGCAGCGATTGCAGAACGCTTTTGGTCACCAGCGCATATAAAAGATGTAAAGGATATGTACCGTCGTTTGGATATTATCAGTTTTCTGCTTGAAGAACACGGTTTGACACACATAAAAAACAGGGAGATGATGCTGCGCCGTTTAACCGCTAATCAGAATACAGAACCGTTAAAGATTTTAGTGGAGGTTATTGAACCGTTAAAACAATACAAGCGTGGCAGTGAACGGTCCTATACCTCTTATTCGCCTCTGACCAGAGTAGTAGACGTTGCCGTGCCGGATGCCAGGGCTGCCCGCATTTTCCAGAATTTGGTCGAGGCCTTTGTAAATAGCGGTACTAAAGATGCGGCTGCAAAAGAGGAAATTATCGCCTGGTTACTGTTGTGGAGCAAAAACCATGATCACCTTAAACCTGTTATAGATAAATCCCCAATCCTGAAAGAAATAGAGTCGCTTTCGGAAGATTTATCAGCAATTGCAAAAACTGGTTTGCAAGCGCTAGAACTGGCTGAGAAAAAAAGAACAGGTGACCGTGAGTGGTTAAACAGGAGTTTGGAAATGTTAGAACGCGCCGGTCGGTCCAGGGGACAGACAGAACTGATGATAGTAAGCACCATAGTGAAGCTGGTACAATCAAGTGCATCACCAGATTAATAGTGTAAAGACACTTTAGTTTTTATTGAATTAAAAGGAGTGTAAAAGATGAATTACAGGATCCTTCATTTTAGCAATATTGTAATATTTCTTCTATTAGTCTGCCAGCCGCTATTCGCTCAAAACGCCAAAATACAGGGTTTTGTTACGGACAGTTCTTCCGGGGAGCCTTTGTCCGGAGCAAATGTTTTTCTTGAGGGAACAGGAATCGGTGCTGCTACGGGTTTATCCGGGGAATTTTTAATACTCAATGTGCCTCCCGGTCAATATCAATTAAAGATCATCTATATTGGGTATTCAGATTATTCCACTGATATAAAACTGCAGCCGGATCAGGATTTAGTAATGAACTTTGCTCTAAAATACACGGCACTGGAAGGCAAAGTAATAATTGTTACAGCGCAGGCTGAAGGACAACTAGCGGCAATCAATCAACAATTGAGCGCCAAATCCATCAAGAATATTGTCTCTTCAAAGCAGATCCAGGAATTACCTGATGCCAATGCCGCGGAGTCTCTAAGAAGGCTGCCGGGTATTAATCTCATGCGGGTCGGCGGGGAAGGGAATCAGGTTGTAATACGCGGATTAGAACCGAAATTTAATGCTATTACTATTGATGGCGTCCGTATGGCTTCGTCCGACAGAGATAACCGGGCTACCGATTTGAGTATGATTTCCTCTAACATGTTAGAAGGGATTGAAGTTTCAAAAACCATAACAGCTGATCAGGATGCGGATATGCTTGGCGGATCGGTGAATTTTAAAATCAGGGAGGCACAAGGCGGAGAAGTAGAAGGATTAGTATTTAACCTTCTGGCCCAGGGCGGTTATACAGGTCTCTCCAACGCGGATAATAAATTCAACAACTATAAGCTGGTTCCCGGGGTTGAAGGGCGCTTTTTTGATGAACGTTTTGGCTTATTTTTCCAGGCAAATATAGAAAGACGTAATCTTACCTCCGATCAATATTCTGCAGATTTTGATCAATACAATGCTTTCAAAAAAGGCGCCTATAAAACAAATTCTTTGTATTTAAATAACACTCCCAGAGATAAGCAACGGCTGAACGGCGCACTTGTTCTCGATTATCGTTTAGCGAAAGGCAAAATCAGCCTGTCAAATTTTCTAAGTTCAGGGATTACCAAGACCTTAAACCGCAATGAACAGATTAATGTTGTGAATAATCAGCATCATTATAATTTAAATTACTCAAAAAGTTCCCTAAGCCTGATTCATAATACCTTAAAATTTGAGCATCCATTACCATTCATACCACTGGTTAATGCCAACTTAATGCTATCCCATAGTTATTCGGAAACGAAGAATCCTCATGACTGGACAGTTAATTTTTTTCAAACCGCCGCAAATCTCAACCAATTTCTAAACGTAGCAAATGTGAATCCAAAAGTAATCAATGAAGTGGTATTATCGGATCCTGAAATCACCCGGCTGAATACATTACAAACAAATGATAATCTGTCCAGAGAGCGTTCAGTAATAGCTGCACTTGATTTTGATTTTCCACTGAACTTTTCCAATTCAATAACATCCATAATAAAATTTGGCGGTAAATATAAAGGTCAGAAAAGATCGTATAAAGCGGAAATATATGGTACCAACGCTACGATTACTTCACCGAGTGCACGGGCAGCCGCTATCATGATTTCCGATGAATTCGGATGGACAGGTGATCCCAATTCCATACCACTTTTACTTTTCCTGGATGAAAATTACGACTACAGCGATTTTATTGATAACGATTTTACGATGCGCAACCCCATAAATTATCATAAAGCAAAACAACTAATAAAATTTATTGAGGACAATGTTGATGTTATTCAAAGTACATCACCCGAAGCATTTGCCCGCAATAATTACCTGTCAGTTACAAATAATTATTCTGGGAAAGAAATTGTTACTGCCGGATACATCATGGCCACTGTAAACATTGGCCAGGAACTGATAATTATACCCGGAGTCAGGTACCAAAATCTGAAAACAACCTATTCCGGAACTCGTGGGCAAACCACGTCATTGTTTTACAGTGTTTATAATCATGAAAATGATACCACCGTTACTTTGAATAATCCCTTCTGGCTGCCGAATCTGAATATTAAATATAAACCATTCTCCTGGTTTGATATACGTCTCGCTTATTCTAAAACCATTTCTTATCCGGATTTTAATGCGATTATTCCAAGAATTGATGCAACATCAGGCGCGATTAACTGGAATAATTATAAATTAAAACCATTAAAATCAGAGAATTATGATATTAATTTTACTTTTTATGAAGACAGAATCGGTCTATTTACCTTAGGCGGGTTTTATAAGAGGATTACAAATTTTATATATCCCTGGACTTTTTATGTTCCGGGCACGGAGGTAGATCCTTATTATCTGACTAACCAGCGACCTAACCGCAGAATTACATATCAGGTATCAACTTTTATCAATAATCCTTTTAAAGTAAATGTAATTGGATTAGAGGCTGACTGGCAAACGCACTTTTGGTATTTACCTGATCCCTTTAAGGGACTGGTTTTAAACATTAATTATACGCATGCCTTTTCCAAAGCTGAATATCCCTTTCAGGCATATAACCAATCTTCTCATACCAAAGTAGATTCTTCCTATACAGACCGTCTTCTCGAACAACCGGATGATATTTTAAATGCAACTATTGGTTATGATTATAAGGATTTTTCGGTTCGTTTATCCTTTGCCTTCCAGACCAACCTGGTACAATCTATTAATCAATGGGAACAGTTGAGGGGAGAACAACCAACATACCAGCGCTGGGATATTTCATTAAAACAGCGTTTAGTTTATGGACTTCAATTGTACGCCAATATTAATAATATAAATAATGTAATGGACAAAGGTGTTCTGCAGTTATATCCTGACATTCCGGAAGATATCCAGTCATACGGTTTATCTGCGGAATTGGGTTTACGCTGGCAGTTATAAGGTTATGTTTCAATATCTTGGTTACCTAAAAATTCAATTGAACAAAAAAACAGAAAGGAGTGCATGGGGTATGGGAAAATCGTCTTGGTGTTAACCATTTGCTTTTAAAAGTAAGTGGGTGCGTTAATATTTATGTACAACTAAACCTAAAGGAGATTTTATCATGAAGCTAACGATAATATGTGTGGTGGTGCTTTGTCTAGTCGGGCTCACTCAATCCCAATCAATATTGGATGTTGCCAGCAGTGATGGTATGATCAATGAAGTTATTGGCGCGGATACGCTGGGTGACGGGACACAAGCCCATGATGTTTATCGTCTGATTACCCTGGACGCAACCTATAAATTTACCGATGCGATAAATGCCAGGGATGATATCAGTATAGATGGTGTTTTGGATGGAGTAACCGGCCGCCCGCCGTGTATTCAGCCGGCAATCCGGCAGGATCAGAGTATTCCATCAACATTTTTAATTGTGAATGCTGCCAATGCCAAAGCGACACTCGAAAACCTTTACCTCCTGGCCTATGCACCTAATAATAACGCCAATGCTGATGGCATAGCTATATCAGTCACTGCTGATAATGTAAGACTGACCGTTGATAATTGTGTGTTTGATGGCTGGCAGTCGTTTGGTATCGGTTACTCCGGAAATTGGGATGATTTTTTTATCAGTAACAGTCATTTCAGGAATTTCGTGCATCCAACACAGTGGTACATTGGCGAGGTGATTCGCAATACCTGGCCTGGTGAAGCATATACGGATACGATGAGCTTTGTCGGAAATAGTATGCTGTGTGTCAATGGCTATGCTGCCTGCCCGGTAACAAAGTTTTATGAGACCTATTTTGAATTCACCAATAATAAAGTCCTTTATACTTTTAAAAATCCTTTTTTCATTTTTAACGTGACGGATGCAAAAATCAACAATAATATTTTTTACGGACTTTATGCCGGCGGAGTGGATACTCTTGAAAATCCCTGGTGGGATAATTTGTGGAATCCGGATACAACCTATGGAATTATTGCACTGCAACCTCTCAATGGTGCCAATGCCAAGATGTTCCAACCATCCGATTCAGCAAATGCTGAAGGATTACGAAGAGTGGAAGTCATGAATAATACCTATTTCTGGCCCTCAGCTCTTACTGATTTTTGGACTAATTGGAATAACACCCAGCCTAACAAGGTCAGAACTGCAACTTTTATGAATGCACCGACCACGGCTATGTTCGCCAATGAGGCAGGTTATCCGCATCTGGTGGAATCAGGTAATGTAAACGTTGATCCCGGATTTATGGGTACCATTGATCCGTGGGTGCTTAATGGCTCTCAAACTGATTTTACCGTAGGGCTTCTTGCTTATTTTCAGCAGATCAGAACAGGTACGGCAGCTAATGATTATTGGGGATATGAGCTGACATTTGCAGAGGATACACCTAACTGGGTCCCGGTATGGCCGCTGCCTGAAGCAAGTTCAATCTCAAGTATAGAAGAGTCCTCGAATTCACAGGTCCCGGTAAACTTCAGCCTTGAGCAGAATTATCCTAATCCGTTTAATCCGACCACCACGATTTCATATAATATAAAAACTGCTAATAAGGTCACCCTGGCTGTTTACAATGTGACGGGCCAATTGGTGAAAACACTTATTAACGAATACAAACCGGCCGGAACATATAAGCTTGTGTATAATGCAATAAATCTTGCCAGCGGGATTTATTATTACGAACTAAAAGCCGGTCAAAATAAAGAGGTTCGTAAAATGCTGCTGATTAAATAATCAGTATGAAATGAGAGTTGCTGATAATTATATGATCTGATAATATTTTCCGAATAATCACATGGGGGATTATCAGCTGAGACAGCAACTCTCATTTTTAAGTTTTTTTTGACGATTCAGGATTGAACAGAAATTGTTAAAAATAAGATTAATACCATTTATTTTAGCGGGATTGCTGATTACTTCTGTAAGCGCTCAATATAAAGTGATTGGTTACTATGCAGATTGGCTTAAAGAGTCCCTGCCTGCCGGAAAGGTCCAATTCGAAAATCTGACACATATTAATCATGCTTTTGCTACGGTGGATGCTCAGGGCTATTTTGAATATTCATCTCAATTTCCTTATCCGGCTCTAAACACTATGGCCCATGAGAATAATGTCAAGGTCCTTATTTCCGTCGGGGGTTGGGGCAATGCCGAAAATTTTGCCCTGATGGCCCTGGACACTAATAAAAGGCACCAGTTTGTTGAAGACCTGTATAATTTCGTACTGGATTATAATTATGATGGCGTAGATTTTGACTGGGAATTTCCTCTTACTAATTCAGAACGAGCGGCTTGTACAAAGTTAATATGGGAAACCCGTGCAAAACTTGATTTGATCAGTTCGGACATGCTATTAACCATGGCTGTTCCGGCGGGTAACTGGTATGGACAGTGGATAGATTTTACTAATCTTGTCGATGCGACAGACTGGTTTAATGCCATGTGTTATGATTTTCACGGCAGCTGGTCTGCCCATAGCGGGCATAATGCACCCTTATACCAGCCGGTCGGGGATTCAGACGGATCGGTTGAAACAGCGCTTACCTATCTGTATTCAACAAGGGGTATTCCCAAAAACAAATTAACGGTGGGTATGCCCTTTTACGGTAAAGAATTTAATTCAGCTGCCCTATATTCGTCCTTTAACCTTCCGGTAACAGATTTACAGTATATGACCATAGTACCATTGATAAATAATGGATGGAGTTACCATTGGGATGATGCCTCTAAAGTTCCGTATCTCATAAAGGATTCGAATGATAAATTAATTACCTTTGATGATACAGTATCTGTACGGACGAAATGCGGCTGGATTAAAAGTAACGGCTATGCGGGAGCAATGATCTGGGCGCTCGGACAGGATGCAACAGATCGCGACCAGCCGCTGCTGGCAGCAATAGGAAAAAATTTATTAGATGGTCAGGGTTCTGCAATTAATGTTCATTTAAAAGAGCCGACACATTTCACACTGTATCAAAACTATCCTAATCCTTTTAATCTTACAATGACAATTAATTACGAATTGCGAATTAAGAGTTATGTAAAACTTGCAATATATGATGTGCTTGGCAGGAAAGTCTGCACTTTAGTTGAAAGTGTACAAAATGCGGGAAGTCATCATGTTACTTTTGATGCTCAAAAACTTCCCGGGGGGATCTACTTTTATGAACTTACAACGGAGTATCAAAAGCAGAGCCGCAAAATGACATTAATCAGATGAACAGAAGAACATTTTTATCAGTATTCGGCCAGAAAACCATTCCGGCAACCGCCCTTTTATTTTTGAATAATTCATTAGCCTCGGCGAAGTTAAATAAGCGGGATAGCAGGAATTGGGTATGGATAACTCCTGATTTGCAGGCAGGAGATGAAGATTGGAAAAATTGTTTTGAAAAATTGAAGAACGCCAATTTTACCGGGATTATCCCCGAGATATACGATGGGCGGCAGGCCTATTTCAGCAGCAGCCGTCTGCCAGTTAAAGCAGAATACCTGGAAAGGCTCCTTCCTATTGCCAGGTCGTTCGACCTGGAAGTGCACGCCTGGATGTGGTGTATGCCCTGTGTAATAAAAAATATTCAGGAAAATCACATGGATTGGTATAGTGTAAACCGTTTGCGGCAATCATCCGTTGAAAAGCCGGCTTATGTCGATTATTACAAATTTTTGTGTCCGGCAAAAGAAGAAGTACATGAATTTATACAGGGTACGGTAAAAGAACTGGCGCTATTTGATGTTGACGGCATACATCTTGATTATATCCGCTACCCGGATGTTATCCTGGCCAAAGGGTTGTGGTCTAAATATGATATAGTGCAGGACAAAGAATATCCAGAATATGATTATTGCTATTGTGACACATGCCGAAAGAAATTTAAAGATCAAACAGGAACAGATCCCCTTTATTTAGAGAATCCGGCCAGGCACAATGAATGGCTGCAATTCCGTTATGACCAGGTGACCAATCTGGTAAATGATACTTTAATTCCTGCCGGCCGGGAAAGGGGTAAAATTATGAGTGCCGCTGTCTTCCCGAACTGGAGAAATGTGCGTCAGGAATGGCGCAACTGGAAGCTGGACGCGGTTTTTCCAATGAATTATAATACTTTTTACCTTGGCGATGCTGAATGGATAAAGCAATATTGTAAAGAGGAAATAAAATCCCTCAGGTATGATATTCCTTTATATAGCGGCCTTTTTATTGATGAAGTTGAAAATTTCAGGCAATATGTAATTAAATCCTTTGAGGGAGGAGCAGAGGGTATCTCTGTTTTTTCAATGAACAACCTTACCGCTGCACATTATAATATGTTAGCCCTGGAGTTGAAAAAATATTAGCAGCGGGATTTATAATAAAAAAATAGGGACGGTTAAATCCATATCTTTATTTATGCTATACCTAGTATAGCATTGCGCTCCCAAGGGGGGGGGGGGGGGCACTACATCTATCATTTTAAATGGTAATCACTTCAAAAATAACATTTTACGTTCAGCATTAAAACCGGATAAAGTCGATATTCTATAAATATAGATACCGGTCGAATAGCGGGATCCATCAAATTCATAACTATATGAACCAGCAGTTAAATTCATAGTTTCTGATTCAATTCGCTGACTCGAAATGGTATATATAGAGATCGTCACTTGGTCTGATTTGGATATAGAGTATTTAAAAGTTGTTTTCGGATTAAATGGATTTGGGAAATTTTGAGTCAGGTCATATTCTGAAAGAATATTGACATAATTCCTTTTAATTGTATTAACTTCAGAAGTAGTTTTAATCAACCAAACATCTTGATTATTAGAATTTGGCTTCGGTGTAGATCCGGTAATAATATATCCTTCATCTGTAGTCTGCTGACCCGAGCAACCAACACCACGAACTGTTTTGGTCCAGAGGGTATCGCTATTGATATTTGTTTTAATAATCCATGTACTGTTCAACATGGTTCCAATTGTAAAATACCCTTCGTCTTTAGTTTGCCAAACTGACCGTCCACCAAAAACTTCACCAGATCCTCCGTATGTTTTTGTCCAGAGTGTATCACCATCGGTATCAGTTTTAAGCAGAAAAATAAAACAGTTTTCTGAGTCGTCTGTAAATCCCGACACAATATATCCTCCATCTTTAGTCTGCCGGACTGATAGACCCTGATCTTCGTCTATTAACGCAATAGTTTTTGTCCAGAGAGTATCCCCATTGGTATCGGTTTTAATGAGCAATACATCATCACCGAAGTAAATATTTGGGGAGCTGAAGTGGCAAAAATGTCCAGTAATTACATATCCTTGATCAAGAGTTTGTTGGACTGAATAACCAATTTCCAAATTTGTCCCACCTAATGACTTTGTCCAAAGGGTATTGCCATACAAATCGATTTTCAATAGCCAACAATCCCTTTCATACCCACGATATCTATCAGAATCCAATGTATCATATGTTCCAGTAACTATATATGCTCCATCATTGGTCTCTTGGACCGAAGAGCCCCAGTCGGAACCACTTCCTCCATATGACTTTGTCCAGAGTGTATCACCGTTTGAATCTGTTTTTATCAGCCAAAGATCTTGATAACCGGCACCGAATGATTCTGTATATCCGGTAATAATATAACCGTCATCTGAAGTTGGCCAGACTGAATTTCCCACATCACCCTGACTCCCCCCATATGTTTTTGTCCAGAGGGTATCTCCATTCGCATCGGTTTTTATCAACCAAACATCCATACCACCGACACCATATGATTCAGTATATCCTGTAATAATATATCCTCCATCCTTAGTTTGCTGGACTGAATTACCGCATTCATTGCCGTTTCCACCATAATTTTTTGACCATAATATATCTACCTTAGCATAAATGTCAGAAATTGTTAAAAGGATTAGGAAAATAATGTTAAGCGAGAATAGTTCCGTGCAATTCTTTTTCATAATAATTCTCAGTATTCTTAAATTTAAATATTTTTAACTGATAACTATGATCCTGTCTGGAGAATTACTACTATATAATAATCATTTTTTTAAAAGATAGCAAGAAAGTGAGGGAATATTTTATTTGTCTCGTTGATTTCAGACAAATGGTTAAAAATATAAAAGCCAGCGAATAAATCACTGGCTTCCAGGCGCTCCCAAGGGGGCGTCGGCGCTAGCTCTATCATGGTAAATGGTAATACTACCTCCAACGAAATACATTCCCGTGAAGGGCATATTTTTTATTCTACACATTGAATATATTAATTATTATATACCGATAGAAATAATTCCCATTCAGATAGGACTGCTTCCAGACTATATATTCTTTTATGGATTGCTGAAAATTGTGGCATAGAGACATTTGCGCAGCTGTTCAAGCTATTTTTCATTGGACATGGCTTATCCCATGATTATATTTATACAGTTAGCGTTGTATTACTTTCAGCAATTTTCTGGATTAGAGCAATAATTATACTTGATTCCTTTTTACGTTTAAACACTGATGAATGGAGTGTTGTAACACGGCTAAGGACAGTCTTTTAACGTGTTATAAGTATAATAAATACAGGATGTTTGCAAAAAACGATTGATCACTACTTTCTAATTCCAATTATTTTTTTGAATGTTGAAAATGCATACATATTCTACTTAATTATATGTTGGATGGACTGGATGTCGTGGACAAGGTCAGGGCGATCGTAGCGAGCTATGTGGGGGTCCTGTTGTACGCGGGTCTCATCTTCCTCGGCGCCTTCAAGCTCGCGTACTGGCAGGGAATACTGTATGTCGTGCTCGCGCTAGTGGGTGCGACCCTGAGCCATGTTCTCGTGCGCGCGGGGTCTGACATCACGGTCGAGCGTGCTCGTCAGGCTCCGGCTGGTCAGGTTTGGGACAGACGGATTCTCGGCGCGTACTTGCTCGTCAACGTTGTGACATTCCTGACAGCTGGCCTGGACTCGGGCCGCTTTTGCTGGTCCGGCCGCATGCCGCTCGGCGTCACTGTCGTGGGAGTGGTTCTGATGCTGCTAGGGCAGATCGTCTTCGCTGTGGCAAAGCGCGAGAACGACTTTTTCTCAAGTACAGTCCGAATTCAGAGCGAGCGGGGTCATCGGGTTTGCGATACAGGATTGTACCGCTTCGTCCGCCACCCTGGCTACTTGGGCATGCTGTTATCACTGCTGGCATTCCCTCTGGTTATGAATTCGTATTGGGCATTTGTCCCGGCGTTTGTTGGGGCAGCGCTGCTGCTGGCCCGCACTGTTCTTGAAGACCGCTATCTCGCCAAGGAGTTGCACGGGTACGCGGACTACACCAGCAGGACGAAATGGCGGCTGGTTCCGGGTGTGTTCTAGAGGCGATCTTGTGATCTGCTGTTGGCATTGAGGCATCCCGCATCAGCCATCCGACAAACGCATGGAGTGGACGCCGTACGCGATAGACTGAAGCCAGCTCATGAGCGCCGCTCATGCGCAACAAGTTGGGCGGTCTTGAAAATGGTTAGAGGAGGTTACTATGAAACATGCCGTTGAATTATTTATCAGGATTGCCCTTTTAGCGTTTATCTGGCTTATCTGGTGGTGGGCGTTAGATGCACCACTTTCGAATG
>CAYSHN010000042.1:0-13760 GCA_964430815.1 uncultured Calditrichota bacterium
TGAGTACGCCGCTGACCAGGACACCTGTTTCATCGGGTAGATTCAGATTCCTGGCAATACGCGGAGTGATTTCCTTAACCGAAATACCCCACTGTTCACAAATAAATTCAGTGCCTTCAAATTTACCACGCTGGGAGGTGTTGAGGATTATCTCTTGTTTGCTATCCCCGCGCTGTAATGAAAAACGGACAGCAGAACCAACCGGAATTTCAGCAATGAGTTTACGCACTTTAGGCAGTTCTTCTTTGTAAACAGCATTGACTGGTATATCATCGATCCGATAAACCAGATCACCGGCCAGCAGACCAGCCTTTTCGGCTGGTGATCCTTTCTCTACATATGATAACAAAACACCTTCCAGTTTAGGCTGATTTTGATAATTCCTGTACTCTTTGATTTCCTGCCACTCTGTTCCGATCCATGATCTTTCCACTATTTTATCTTTTAAGATCCGCTCAATCACTAATTTGGCGGTATTAATTGGAATGGCAAAGCCAAGATTCTCTCCAAAAAAGATCGCCCGGGCATTAATTCCGATTACTTCACCACGGAGGTTCACCAGAGGACCTCCACTGTTACCCGGGTTGATGGCCGCATTGGTCTGGATCCATAAATTAAACGGTGAAAGCATTTGCTCAGTATCTTCGAAATAACGATCAATGGAGGAGATGACGCCCATAGAAAGAGAACGGCTTAAACCCAGGGGAGAACCGAGAGCCAGCACAAATTCTCCCACATCCAGACTGTCACTATCTCCGAACCTGGCATACGGTATGGATTTTGATGATATTTTTGATAGATCAAGTTGTAATACCGCTAAATCAGTCAAGGCATCCAGACCAATTACTTCGGCCGGCACTTCTTCACGGTTGGCCAGGGTGCATTTAACCTGATTGGCTTTCTCGGCCACGTGATTGTTGGTCAGCACATGGCCCTGCGCATCGAAAATGACACCGGAGCCGGTAACCTGAACTTTAACCTTTTTACCGGCAGTATAGAATTCTTTAACCGGTTCGATATGCACTAGCGCCGGTAGTACTTTATTTTTTGCCTTAAGGATCTGGTCTTGCAGATTATCAGCAGAAAAGACGGGCAGCAGATAAATACTTGCTATAATAATTACAAGATTTTTGATTGAAATATTCATAATAATAAAGAGTCCTCCTGCCCCGCTCAAAATGTATTACACAATTTATACTAATTTGAATTTTATATCAAAGTATTTTAAAAGAGTTGTGGGCAAGGTACATCCGCCAGGAACCAAAAAATAACGGAGTGGTTTGAAGTTAAAAACTGTGCCAGAAAAAGAATGTTTAAATTTTTATAACCTGGTTGTTTTTATAAACAATTTTAATCAATAAATTTATTCAATGATCGGTAAAATCAGTCTGGTTAAAAGACCGGAGGAAAAAATTATGAAGTATATATACACAGCTATTGCATCCCTGATCCTGTTATCTTTGACACTGGCCGGTCCGGTTCAGCGGCTAGAGGATAATAGCCGTATCGTTGAAGGGCGTCTGGTATTACCTCAGCAAAAATTCCAGCGGCAGCAGAGTTATACCATACTGATTGAAGTTACAATCCAGGAAGGTTGGCATATTAATTCGCATCAGCCCCTGGAAAAGAATCTGATTCCTACTGAAGCAGGATTTCATGAAATGCCGGGAATAACTTTCGGCAAAGTACACTATATGGAAGCGGAGTTAAAAACGTTTTCTTTTTCCGAGACACAACTTTCGGTCTATGAAGGGCGAATTTATTTTAAATCGACTATCACTATCTCTCCGGAAGTAGCGGACTCAGTTTTATTGATCCAGGGTTATATTTATTATCAGGCCTGTAATGATGTCTCCTGCCTGGCACCTCAGCAGGTTGAATTTTCACAACGTATTCTTTTGGCTGCTGATAATGAAGCGGTACAAGTTATAAACGAACAAGTATTCCGTATGACCCAATCGTTTTTTAAAGAAGAAATACTGCAGGAAGGTGAAATTGAATTAACCAGATTAATCAAGGAAAGCGGTCTGGTATATACCCTGCTCTTTATTTTTATCGGCGGGTTGGCTCTGAATCTGACACCATGTGTCTATCCACTTATTCCTATTACCATCAGTTATTTTGCCGGTCAGAGTACCGATCGGCGCAGGGGACTGGTCTGGCGAGCCGTGATATATGTTCTGGGTATGGCCATTACTTACTCTGTATTAGGTTTACTGGCTGCTTTTACTGGAGAATTGTTGGGCAGTGCTTTGCAGAATCCGTGGGTCCTGATTTTTATCGCTGTGGTCTTGATTGGTCTGGCCCTGAGTATGTTTGGTTTATATGAGATCCGCATTCCGCAATCGCTGGCCTTACTGGGAGGGAAAAATCGCACAGGATATTTAGGTACGCTATTGATGGGTCTGACAGTAGGATTGATTGCAGCACCCTGCATCGGTCCATTTGTGCTGGGACTACTGACCTATGTCGGTAATCTGGGTGACCCATATATGGGTTTTCTGATGTTCTTTGTACTGGCTCTGGGATTAGGGATACCTTTCCTGGTGTTGGGTATTTTTTCCGGTGCGATCACCCATCTACCACGATCCGGTGCCTGGATGGTGTGGGTGAGAAATTTATTCGGATTTGTTTTGATCGGAATGGCTATTTATTTTTTACAACCGCTTTTTCCGGGTGAAAAACTTTATCAGTACATTCTGGCTTTACTAGTACTCAGTGGTGGTGTCTATCTGGGCTGGCTGGATAAAAACAGAGGGGGAAAATTTTTTACAATTCTACGGAATATTGTGGGAATAGTTGGAATTTTGCTGGCAGTCTGGTTACTGCTGCCGGGAACAGGTGACGCAGATAAAAAAATTTCCTGGCAGATTTACACTCCCGAGGCTATTGCCCAGGCCAGGCAATCCAACCAGCCGGTAATAATTGATTTTTATGCCGATTGGTGTCTCCCCTGTAAGGAACTAGATAAGTTCACATTTGCAGATTCACGGATTATTCAGGCTGCCGGTAATTTTGCCATGATTAAAGTAGATCTCACCAGTTTCAGTTCAGAATCCACTAATGAATTACGCACGGTTTTTAATATCAAGGGTGTACCAACTATTATTTTTATATCAAGGAGTGGTGCAGAAATTATCGAACTGCGCCTGGCTGGTTTTGAAGAGGCGGATAAATTTCTGCTCAGGATGAATAAAGTGGTTGCAGCACAGTAAGCGGAGTGCTTAAGAAATTATTTGGACTTCTAAATATTAAAATAATTTATTTGGTGAAACTAATTTTAAACTGCAGATATTTTCCTTTTTCATGTATTTTTTCCAGTGTAGCCCGGTAACCTTTTAATGCATCCGCCAATTGATCACTTATAGCCGGTAGATCCAACTGATCGGTATAGACCAGCAAGCTCAACAGGTAATCGGTGGTACGCAGGTCGAGTGAAATTTCCAGTGGCCGCTTGGCCACCTGGTTCAGATAATTTATAATATAATTGATGACTTTCACCAGAGGTTTGGGATCAGCAGTTTCAAAGACACACCCTTCATCAAGAATAAGATTGGCCTCAAAGTTTTTGGTATCCTTGATCGTATGAATTAATCTTTTTAGATCGATTGTATTTTCAGTCATAGTACACTCCGTGGTCAATAAATGTATTGAATTTTTTTCGAATCGATAGCCTGTAATAGCACAAACTATGATTGATATTATTCAATATGATCTAAAATAAATATGAAAGCAAAATTTAGCAAATGATAATTTGATCTTGTAACTTGAAATCAAGCTTTCTATATTTTATACACGTAGTTGATTTTATACATCATATTGATCAAAGCTGGAACCCAACAATGATTTTCAGGTCATTAATTGTGCCTATATTTATAGTAATATTTCTAATGGGTTGCGATCACGGCCTGGAACCACCCAAAGAAAACCAACGGACGGCTATAGCTGGAACAATTACCTATCAAAATTGGCCATCTGTTGACAGTCTGAAAGATTTAAGATTGGTTGCGTTTAAAGAATATCCACCGCTGGACATTTTTTTCGAAGTGACCAGCGGGCGGGCGATCGTGTATCCGTCGCTCGGGGCCGCCTCAGGTCTGCCGATGAATAATATAGATTATTATAATTATATAATGGATCTTCCAGCCGGGAATTATGCTTATCTGGTCGTCGCTCAGCTTTATGGAAACAATATAACTGCTGACTGGCGTGCGGTAGGCCAATATGATACGACAGGCACAGGTCTGGATTCAATCCCAACAGCAATCGTATTGTCGGAAAATCAGGTTTTGGATAGTATTAATATCTACGTTGATTTTCATAATCTGCCGTATCAACCGTTTGTGCAATAGTTAAGGCACAAAGAAAAGCACTGAGGCAAAGAATCACCTTCGAGGTTCTAGAAACCTCGAAGGTGGCTAGCTGAACAACCAATGATGAAAAGTACTTTAGTCCCTGGTACCTGAGGAATAATCTAGTATGGTCATCCTGGGCATGTCGAAGACCTGGCGACAGACAGGACCCGGGATCTGTCCTGCGCAAAATAAAGAGGAATTTCCTCTCTCGAAGAGGTCGCGCTGGCAGGCGGATCAGCCCACTGGCGGGATGACGGGGTGCGTGGGCGAAATGACAAAAGGTAAAGGGAAAATGCTTGCAGGAGGTGCTTCTAAGCGCCGAGGGGATTAAAAATTATGATTAATAAAATTACTAGCTATTTTTTTATATTTCTTATTGTACCGGTAATGGCATTTACACAAACTGCCACCATCGTCGGGCGGATTGTTGACCAGGATTCTGATCCTATAGCTGGGGCAAATATATCTCTCCCAGGAACGGTTCTCGGTTCAGTCAGTGATGAAAACGGGGCATTCCGGATCGTCAATGTTCCGGCTGGCGGATTTCAATTGATCATAACTGTAATTGGCTATAAACAGGAAACCATCTCCGTGCAACTCGCAGCCGGTCAACAGACCGAGATTGGTACCATAGCACTTGCCGAAGTTGCACTCAGTTCAGAACCCATTTTAGTTACCGCCGGGCGCTATGAACAGAAACTTCAGGATATTCCGGCAAGTGTAGGTAGTATTTCCCGCCAGGAGATACAGAGCCGCAATACCATCACGATCGATAAGGCACTGCAGTATGTACCGGGTCTGAATCTCAATCAATCACAATTAAATATACGCGGTTCAACAGGCTATAGCCGCGGTGTTGGCAGCCGGGTGATTATGCTGGTGGATGGTATGCCTTATCTGACCGGCGATACTCAGGAAATGATCTTCAGTGCTTTGCAGATGAATCAGATCGAGCGGATTGAGATTGTCAAAGGAGCAGGTTCGGCCTTATATGGTTCAAGTGCCATGGGTGGAGTTGTAAATATCATAACTAAGGATATTACTGCTGAACCTCAGGGCAACCTAAAATTTTATGGCGGATTTTATTCTGAACCCTATTATCCACAATGGAAATGGAGTGATCAGCGAAAGTATATGAAAGGTTTAAGTATTAATTATTCCGCAAAATCCGGAATGCTGGGTTATATGCTGGCAGCAAATACCGATCAGGATGATAGTTATAAGCAAAATGACTGGTATAAACGTTATCAGGCTGGCGGTAAACTGCAATTCACCTTGTCACCATATCAGCGTCTGATGATTGGTGGAAATTATATGACTCAAAAACGGGGAAATTTTTTATACTGGAAAGACCTGGCCCATGCATTAATCCCGCCTGACGATCAGGTGGACGACCGGGTGAAATCGACGCGCTACCATCTGAATGCCGCTTATCAGCAGGTGTTGGATAATCACAGATTTTACTCGGCCAAAGTAATCTGGTTTAACAATCATTTCGAAGATACTATCGAAGGTTCAGCAAATCAACAGGGTAACAATTCTACTTCTGATTTTCTGAATGCTGAATTCCAGTACAATTGGCAGTATAATACCCAGCAGTGGATAGGTGGTCTAGCACTGACCTATAACCAGGTTCAGGCTAATCTGTTTGGTGATCAAAGTGGCCGTGGAGCAGCCTGTTTCATCCAGGATGAGGTGAGATGGAATCATGCATTCTCCACTACCGTGGGATTGCGCTTCGATTATTTCGATGTCGATTCTCTCAGCGTAGAGTATAAATTAAATCCGAAATTGGGTTTGGTTTATAAACCCTGGCCGGGAACAGCTCTGCGTTCTTCCGTAGGCAGCAGTTTTCGTGCTCCATCAATCGCCGAGGCCTTTACTTCCACCTCGGCTAGCGGATTAAAAGTTATACCAAATCTAAATCTGGATCCGGAAGAGAGTTGGTCCTGTGAACTGGGCCTGAATCAATTTATGGGTCATCATCTGTTTTTTGATCTGGCCCTGTTTTATTCCCGCATCTGGGATTTAATCGAAGGAAAATTTGTTGAATCCGGTGATGTCCAATTCACCAACATAACTGATGCCCGCATTATCGGCGGAGAAATTGTAATCAACTGGGAAGTTATCAAAGATTGGCTTAGCTGGCGCAGTGGCTATACCTATTGTGATCCCTGGGATTTGAGTCAACAGAAGTATTTGACTTACCGACCCCGGCATATTTTCTATAACAATGCGACCGTACAATATCACCGTATTCAATTGAATATTGATTATCGGTTCCTCAGTCGCTATGACCAGATTGATGAGACTTTTACCCTGATTATTCCTGATGCCGAGGAACGGGTAGCCGTACACATCGTCGATCTGCGCCTGCTGGTCCCCTTCACCCTGGCTGGGATGAACCTGGAATCTTCCTTGCAGGTCAATAATCTTTTTCAATACAATTATGTTGATTTGATCGGTTCCATAGCACCGTCCCGCAATTTTATTCTGACTCTGGCTTCATCATTCTAGGCGACTGAAAGTCAGATCAATAATTCTTAGTTAACTTTTAAAAGATAATTTTGAGCAGAACTATTCTAAACCCGGTCCAAAAACAAAAACGCAAAATAATCGGATTACGGTCGGGTAATTCAGGTAATGGATTTGAATTAGTCCTTGCCGAAATCAGTGGTAGCGGGCTCAGTACAAAATTCAACATTTTGCATACCTGTCATCATGCTTATTCCCCGTCACAGAAACAATTTTTATTGAAAATCTTCGATCCGCAGCATAGTAAGATCCAGTCAATCAACCAGGCTAATTTTAAACTTGCTCAGATCTGGGCTGAAACAATCAAGGACATGCAGGCCCACTCTGCCGATACTGCAAAATCAATCGATTTAATCGGCTGTCAGGGTCCAACAGTCTATGGTCAAACTCCGGCGCGAAAATCCTCGGAGCCTCAGGTGAAATCGATGCTACAGATTGGTGATCCAACCATCCTGGCCCAGTTGACCGGTATAATTACTATCGGTGATTTTTACCTAGCGGATCTCGCTGCCGGTGGAAAGGGCAGACCACTGCTGCCGTATCTGGATTGGCTTTTTTTTTCACAATTGAAAAAAAACATACTGCTATTGAATATCGGTGATCTGACGAGTTGTACCTATATTCCAGCCGAAGGAGAAAAATTAAAAATACAGGCATTTGATACTGGTCCGGGAAACAGACTGATCGACCAATTAATGCTGCGGTTATATGAATTACCTTTTGACCGGGACGGAGAGAAAGCCAGGCTGGGTACGCTTTCAGAAAAACTGTTCGGCTATTTGCAGAAAATAGATAATTTTTCTGAACCATCTCCTCCTGAATCACTCGGCCAGGATCAATACGGAACTGGTTTTGTTCTGTTCATATTACGGCAAGCATTACGCTGGCGAATCCCTGAACCAGATGTGATCCATACGGTAAGCCGTTATATCACTTTTAGATCCTGGAAAACATGTCGCGATTTAATATCTGGGGAAGTACAGGAGGTGCTGCTTAGCGGCAGCGGCAGTCATAATATTTTTATCAGGCAACTTTATCAGGAATATTTTCAGAAAGTGCCAGTAAAACGGAGCAGTGATTATGATCTGCCGGAAGATTTTAGAGAAGCGATCTGTGCTGCTATTCTGGCTAATGAATATATTCAGGGAATTCCGGCCAATTTACCCGGACTGACCGGCGCAGCTAAACCGGTCATTTTAGGGAAAATTTGTCCGGTTAATAAAAGTATGATTTAGCATTAACTGTAATAAAAATAATTATCAATGCACAATTTATCTTGACTTTATTATAAATGTATTTTATGTTTTACTCCACATTCGCATTAAATTACCGTCCCATTTTATTCTTAGGCATTGTATTAAAGCAGATAGCAGGTAAGATTATTTAATTTAGCAGGAGGATTTATGCACAAAAAACTGATGGTAGGGATTTTTGTACTTCTGGTTAGTGTGTCCTTAGTCTTCGCTGATGGTTTTTCTATCTATGAACATGGAGCGAAGAGTATGGCGTTATGCGGGGCTTTCACTGCCCAGGCTGATGATGCTACAGCTGTTTTCTTTAATCCCGCCGGTATTACCCAATTAAGCGGGTGGAATTTTGCTGTCAGTGGAACTTATATTATTCCCAAAGCATCTTTCACCGGACCACTTTCGGTGGATCCAAATCTGTATCAGGAAGTCAAGTCCTGGAATTTCTTTGTTCCGAGTCTTTATGCTACCTATGCCATCACCGAAAATCTCAGTGCGGGCTTTGGTTTTTTTGTACCATTCGGACTGGGGACAGACTGGGGTGAAGAGTGGGTAGGTAAAAGTCTGGCTACCAAATCTGAAGTTCAGACTTATTTCTTCAATCCCAATATCGCCTATCGTATAACCGAAGGCCTGTCAGTAGCAGCCGGTTTTGATTACGTGATGGCCAACATAACTTTAAACCGCCAGGCTTTGTTCACTCCGCGATTTGGCTGGGGCTCGGTAGAATTAACCGGTGATGCCAGCAGTTTTGGATATAATCTGGCACTCCATTATCAGATAAATGAAATGTTGTCCTTAGGCGCCAGTTTTCGCAGTAACGTAAAATTGGATATTGATGGTACGGCCAAGTTTGACTTTCCATCGACCAGTCAAATTACCGCTGCTGAATATGCTACACTGTTTCCGGAAAGCAAGGGCAAAGCCGAAATCAATCTGCCTACTTTTCTAATTGTGGGCGCGGCTCTGAAACCGTTCGATGCCTTGACCGTGGAAGCAGACTGGTTCCGGATCGGCTGGACTTCCTATGATGAACTGGCGGTTGACTTTGATACTGAAACGGCTGCAGTCAAGGATGAATCTACGCCTAAAAAATGGCACAATGGCTATAGCGTGCGTCTGGGCGCAGAGTATCGCTGGAATGAAAAAATAGCCATACGCATGGGCGTAGATCGTGATCTTGATCCGGCTCCGGACAAGTATGTGGATCCATCACTACCCGGAGGAGATCGCTGGTTATTCAGCATCGGTGCCGGATATAAAGTTAATGAAAATTTGACGGTTGATGCCGGTTATATGTTCCTGAGCCAGGACGACCGCACGATTACGGATTCAGATATCGATTTCAACGGGACCTACAAGAGTCTTGGACATCTGATGACGCTCACTTTGAGTTATTCGCTTAAATAGAGAAAAAGGAGAGCTGCCATGAATAAGATAAAAATATCATTTATTTTCTTTGTTGCCCTGGCGTTGTTTATAGCCGGATGCTCACTGGATGCGCCAACAGAGAAACAAACTGTGCTAAAAACGGGTACTGCAAATTTAGACAGTTATGTTGCACTAGGCAATAGCATAACCGCCGGGTTCCAATCCGGTGCTTTGACCGAAAAGCATCAGATTTATAGTTACCCCAATCTGCTGGCTAAGCAGATGGGAGTGAGCACCTTTGCTCAACCTCTGCTGGCCTATCCCGGTTTGGGTTCATTTACAGCAGATTCGGCTGGAATTCTGCAATTGGTTATGCTGGCCAGTCCGACAACCGGTAATCCGGTCATTACCCCCGTGCCGTATACAGATTATGCTGCTTATATTGCCATGCCTTATGTAAGTGTCGATGTAGCCACATATGCTGCACCGTATAATAATTTAGGAGTACCCGGTGCGGTGACTTATGATATTATGAATGCTGTGGATGCAGGTACTAGTGCATCGAGAACAAACACCATGTTTAATGTGGTACTGCGTAATCCCGGGTTAGGTAATACGACTGCTGCCCAGCAGGCTGCGTTATTAAAGCCCACATTTATTACCTGCTGGATCGGCAATAATGATGTGCTGGGGTATGCCGCCAGCGGCGGTACCAGTCCAGCGACTCCTACACCGGTTGGAACCTTTACCGCACTTTATGGTGCATTACTGGATGCCCTGACAGCTATTGCTGTCGATACAGTCACTACAGCCCAGGTAGTGGTGGCCAATATACCGGATGTAACCGTGATTCCTTATTTTACCACCGTACCGTATATGGTCGATGTACCGGAAGTCGGTTTTGTTGCACTGTGGATCCAAACAGGTACCGGTGCAGTACGTCAGGCTACCGCGGCTGATCTGATTTTGTTACCAGCTTCATCCGTAATTGGCGATGTATCGGGTAATTATGGACCACAGGGATATCCCGTTGGTATAATTGAGCAAGCACCGCTGCCGAATTCACTGGTATTAGACGCTGATGAAGTAGCCATTGCCCAGGAAGCAGTCAATGCTTTCAATGCGGCCATTGGTACCCTGGCGGAAGCTAGAGATCTATATGTGGTGGATATATATGGTGTTTTTAATTTGATCAAAGCTAACGGTTTTGAAACCGGTGGAATGGATTTTTCTGCCGATTTTATCACAGGTGGCATTTTCAGTCTGGATGGCGTACATCCTTCTGATATTGGTCATGGGATTGTCGCGAATGAGTTCATCAAAGTAATCAATACCCAATTTAATTCTACCATTCCGCCAGTTAATATCGTCGACTTATCGAATAATGTTTCTCTCAAGATGAGTACGAAGAACGTTCAAATCCCGGGTCCTGATGCCTTTAAATCAGTGATCGCGGCCTGTGGTGGTATCGTAAGATAATACTTCGTTTTATACTCATTACTAATAAAAAACCAGCGTCTGATCAACGCTGGTTTTTTTTTGACCGGATGAATTTATTTATTTATAATATGGCAATTCTGTTCGATTGTTAGGATAAACGAAGTACCGATCAGTGAGTGAAGTAATGAGCGCAGTTTAGGGACGATATCGAGATGATCGGAAAAATGAATAGAGTGTTCCCCTCGGTTCCGCTCGGGGAACGGTTAATGAGGAGTTATATAACTTGAAATCTGTAATTCTAATCATGATTCTGAGCCTGACTTTCACTATTGCAGGACAAACAATTCAGACAGTAGAAAATTCCAAAACGAATGGTCCTGGAATCGGCAAGGAGGCCCCTACATTTTCATTGCCTGATTTAAAGCAGCAGTATGTGGCCTTACGTGATTTTTGCGGTCCCAAGTTGAATAAACCCTGGATCAATAAAACCAAGCAGGTGGTGGTACTGAGTTTTTTTGCCACCTGGTGTAAACCGTGCTTGCAGGAAATTCCGCATTTGGAAAAAATCGAGAATAATTTTACCGGGCAGTCGGTTAAATTTCTGCTGGTTGATGTTGGTGAAGAAGAAGCGAAGATAAAAGAATTTTTAAATTTGAATTCGATCGAACTGAATATCCTCCTTGACCGCTATAGTAAAATCGCTGAAAAATATGATGCACTGACTTTACCCAGATTATACGTGATCGATAAAGAGGGCATAGTTCGTAAAGAACAAAAAGGATTCAGCGATCCGGATCGGTTTGAAGAAGAATTGACCCGTTTGTTGGAAGAATTGCTGAAATAATTTCTTAAAAGAAGAAATAAATCTCAAAAATTTCTTGCTTTAGTAATAAAATATAATAAATTAACCACATAATCATTCTACTGGTATGTTATGCGTCGAATTTCCTTTCTAATAGCGGTATTATTGCCTGTATATGTACTTGCTTATGCTGGTTTTATAGTTTTTTCAGAATGCAGTGCCACACCGGCGAATAATAGAGTCACCATTTCGTGGGTCACCAAATCCGAATCAGGAGTCAGTAGATTTCTAATCCTGCGCAGTATGGATGATAAAATATTCAGCGAAGTGGGATCTACCTTGGCCAGAGGGACGGCGGGAAATTATTCCTTTACTGATGCTAATGTAATTTTCAAAGATACTCAGACTTTTTTCTATAAAATACGGGCGGTCAAGAGTAATAATACCATGGTTGAAGAAAGCGAATCCCTGATAGTCAATCCTAATATCTCCGGGATCTTTCGTACCTGGGGTGCCATTAAAGCTATATTCCGTTGATCGATATGGTTAAATAAATCTTAGGCAACCCTTTTCCTGTGAGAAGGGTTTTTTTTTATCTGGAGGAGAATATGCGGTTGCTTGGTGTATTTATGATTATGGGGGTCATGATGTTTTCCTGTCAAAATAGAATCCAAACAGCAGATCGTGTTTATCAAAACGGCCGGTTTTGGACAGTCAATGTGAATCAACCATGGGCAGCGGTGGCGGGTATTAAAAATGGCAGGTTCAATTATATCGGTCACGAAATTCCTGATGGCCTGATTGGTCAGAACACAGAAGTGATCGACCTGGAAAACCGTTTTGTTCTTCCAGGTATGATTGATGCACACCTGCATCTGCTATCGGGGGGTTACTCGTTGAGCCAAATCGATTTACGCCACTGTCAGAGCAAATCAGAATTCATCGAGAAAATTTCTGACTATACTAAAAAGTTACCGCCAGGGGAATGGGTACTCGGTGGAAACTGGGACCATACCCTGTGGCCTGATGCCGAAGGGTTACCGGAACGATCATGGATCGACGAAGTAACTCCCGCTAATCCGGTCTTTATTAACCGCCTGGATGGACATATGGCTCTGGCCAATTCTCTGGCTCTGCAATTAGCCGGTATCGATAAGAATGTGAATACACCTCCCGGAGGTGTTATAAGTCGTAACCACGAAGGAGAACTTACCGGCATCCTTAAAGATGCGGCAATGAATTTAGTCAGTCGGGTAATACCCGAACCTGATCTGGAATTCAAATTAATGGCTGCGGAGAAAGCAGTGGAATATCTGTTAGAGAATGGCATTACTTCGGCCCATGATATGGGCACATTATCCGACCTCGAAATATATAAACAATTGATCGGCCAACATAAATTGAAAGTACGGTTGACCAGTTATATTCCCATCGCTGACTGGCAGGAATTAAAATCCATGACCGCTGGGATGGTGGATCGAGACCTGCTGAAAGTTAATGGGGTCAAGAGTTTCATGGATGGATCCCTGGGTTCAGGAACAGCCAGGTTTTTTGAACCGTATTTGAATGATCCGGAAAATCGTGGAGTATGGGACGAACAGGCCATACCGCCAGAAAAAATGTACGATCGGCTCAGAGCGGTAGATAGTTTAGGGAAACAAGTAGCCGTGCATGCCATCGGGGACGAAGCCAATGCCCGCTTACTGGAGTTTTACAGTAAAATTAAGGCAACTGCCGGACAGCGTGAGCGTCGCTTCCGTATCGAACATGCCCAGCATCTGCGCTGGGAGGATATTTCAAAATTCTCGCAGCAGGGTGTAATTGCCAGTATGCAACCGTATCATTGTATAGATGACGGTCGCTGGGCAGAAGAACGGATAGGTTTAGCAAGGTGTCGTTCTACCTATGCATTTCGTACCCTGTTAGATAGCGGGGTAGTGGTTGCCTTCGGTAGTGACTGGTATGTGGCGCCAGCGAGCCCACTGTGGGGTATCTATGCGGCGGTTACCC
>CAYSHN010000043.1:0-13691 GCA_964430815.1 uncultured Calditrichota bacterium
ACCGGGGGCCAGTAATAAAACGTTCACCTTTCATGATCCCTGTTATCTGGGTCGGCATAACGGTGTCTTTGATTCGCCACGTCAGATTTTAAAACAGGCCGGTATTAAATTTACCGAAATGGCCCGCAGGAAAAACCGTAGTTTCTGTTGTGGAGCCGGTGGTGGTAATATGTGGAAAGAAGAGGAAGTGGGGCAGGAGGCTGTTCGCCGTAACAGGTTTAAAGAGGCCGACTCGACCGGCGCTGCAATTCTGTGCACCGCCTGTCCATTCTGCTTGACTATGTTGCGCGATGCTGGAAATGAATTAAGTTCAGCCATGGTTGTCAAAGATATTGCTGAAATAATTGCAGGAGAATAGAAAATGCAGTTCAGTTTATACAATCTAAAAAGGTGGTCACCCTTCTTTGTACTGATCGGGATCACCCTATTCGTACTATTGCGGATGTTCGTGCATGGATCTGCCAGTAAATATCAGACCGAAAGCACGGATGCGACTTTGATTTATAGAGAAGCCTGTTCGAGTTGTCATGGACTGAATGGCCTAGGTGTTCACTTTTATATTCCGGATCTGGTCGATGTATCATTGACAGCAGATGAGGTTAAGGATAAAATTTCCAGTGGTGGATTATTTATGCCAGCATTTGGGAGACTGAAGGAGGCACAAATCGACAATCTAAGCCAATATGTAGTAAATAAAATTTTTAAATGATCAGGAAATAACCGGACTTAATCTTTTATTAAACAGACCCCTTCTTCACTTCGTGCTCTTTGTTCGTTACAAACATAAAAGAGAAATGGTGCTTTGGATTTAATCGTCGCCGTGCCGTATTCACCCTTTTTATTAAGAGCATAAAAAGATACGTTGAAGGTTAAAAAAACCATTCCTGTAGCACTACCGATTTTTATAAAATCACGCCTGTTCTTGATATAACTCACTCTAAGCCGCAAACGGCTATAATTTTATAGAAAAGTGTAGGTAAGTCCAACCGCCAGGGTTTCTTTCAATTGCCGCTTGATATTTATATCATGGTCATAATAGATACGTAAATTCCAGGTTACATTCATATATTTGGTAGCTTTTACGCTGAACAGATTATCCCAATTAACATCGACTTCATTGAAGCGCTTTACCGTTGAGAACAGTTCTAGTTTTGAGTTGTACAAAAGATTCTGCCCAAGCTTGACATTCAAGTCGGTAACCGACTCGGCTCCGTACTCGACCCGGAATTTATCGCCTTTCGCATAAATACCAGCAAATTTATCAGTCACCGTCTGCTTGGAGGCAGCACCGATGCGGGTCTGAATAATATCGGAAGGGGCATATTTAAATCCGATGCTTTCAGTAAAATATCCGGGATCCAGGAAATTAGAAATTTCTACTTTGGGAGAAACAGCATAGTCATAGCCTTTGCTGAACTGGGTCTGGCCCATTGCGGAGATATACGGATTCATTGGCCAATTCAACATATATGTATAAACGCTCTCCAGTTTAATTTCATCGGCTGCTTTACGGGCGTCCTGTCCAACCTGAGTTTTGCCATAAGATAATTTACCGCCATTGGCCCATTCATATTTCGGTTCTTTGTCAGTGAATTTTGATAATATATCCGACTGCCAGGACCATGAATCTTCGCCACCCTTAGTCCAATTATCGAAAGTATTCTGTGTGAAATTGACATTTCCCACCATGCTTTTTTGCCAGCCGTATTTGATTTCTTCTTTTTTTTCACCTTCCTGGGCGACGACCATTTGGACAATTCCCAAGATGCTGACCAGCACAATCATTTTCATCAAAGATTTCATAATATTGACTCCCCATGTAGCTAATTTGTTTAACTAATTATTTATTTCAACTTAATGAATAATTAAATATATAAATTTAAAGACAGACTATAAGGAATCTGCTGCACCTTTATAATTATTTTACCATGATCATAATTCCTGAATATAAAAAATTTAACTAGGACAAATAAAAGGTATTCAGGATATGGTACTTCCAATTAATGAGAGAAGAACGGACCTCAATTCCTCCAATTCTGTTTAAAAATTTAATTCAGCAAATTTATTCTTAACATCGGTTATAATTCAGATACTTTCCAGTAACATTTTGATTTACTATAATTTAATTGTTTATAATATAAATTCAATATTTTTTAAACCAATGATTAATATCATATAAACAAGCCGCAGGCAGGTGATGTTGTATATTATAAATAACCATACTTACTCTTAAATTTGAGCGAAACATGGTAATATTGTTAAGGGGCGGTTGGATTTATATCAGGGTGTGACCATGATCACTGAATAAATTTAGCCATTTTGTGAAATTATAAGCCAAATTAAGAGTAATTAATCTGGATATTGAAGAGATTTTTAAGATTCTGATTGAGAGGTAATGGAAGATTTTAAAGAACGTCGACACCTGGAAAGATTTTCCATACCAGGGGCGAAAACTTTATATAAGATTCATAAAAAGATAAATCTATTTAGGCGCTATTGTGGTCCAACCAATCTGAAAGATATCACCAAGCATGGTGCCTGCATTGAGATAAGAGAAGATCTCCATGCGGGATGTTTGTTAATTCTACAAATTATTGTTCCTGGTGAAGAAAAAATTAATGTTCGCGGGCAGATCGTATGGACTAATAAAGCCCAGGTACAAAATTATGGTTTAGCCGGGATTCAGTTCTCGCCTTATGGTGAGGGTAAACCCTATAATGCTTTCAAAATCCGCGAAACCCTGGAAAAACTGACCCAACAATACCTAAATAATAATTAGTGTTCCATTCGGATATAAATTTACCCGCCCCAAAATAACCCAATGTTGATGTAAATCTTTGGAATAATGACTTCCAATTTTAACTTATGTTGTTTTTGATATACAGTATGCATTTAAGGTTATATAGGAAATCTTTTAAATATTTACGATTTAAGATTACGGGATTAAAATAATTTAATTGAACTGCTTGATTGATATAAAATTTGTATATTATTTTTGATATGTTTGTATCGCCTCAATGTCAGTTGTTTGTAAAAATTATTATGAGTTTACCTTTCAAAACCCGTTTTTATGTCTATCAGTGTTTACTCGGATTTATATTCTCTTTTTATTTCACGGTCGCTGATAATAAAAAATGAGCAGTGAACTTATAACAAAAGGAGTGGTAGATGAGAGTATTAGTGTTTGTTCTATTCTTGCTTATGATAATTAATCCAGGTAATGCAGAAATCAAACTACCAAAAATAATCGGTAATAATATGGTTCTGCAACAGAAAACATCCTGTGCCGTCTGGGGTTGGGCTGAGCCGGGAGAAAAGATCGCTGTTGAATTCCGGGATAAAAAAATGTATACAGTTACCGCCAAGGATAGTACCTGGCTTGTTCTCATACCTTCCGGTGTTGCGGGCGGTCCATTTGAATTGAAAATTAGTGGGAAAACTGAAATTAATCTGCAGAATATTATGGTGGGGGAGGTGTGGATCTGTTCCGGTCAATCTAACATGGAAATGCCACTGGCCGGATGGGGAAAAGTAGCCAATTATAAACAGGAGATTGATAATGCTAATTACCCAGCTATTCGTTTGTTTACCGTTCCGAAATCAACCTGTGCCCTGCCATTGACCGATGTCGCCGGCAATGGTTGGTCAGTCTGCACCAGCGCCAGCATACCTGAATTTTCGGCTTTAGCCTATTTCTTCGGTAGAAATCTGCATCAGAAATTGAGCATGCCAATTGGACTGATCAATACTTCTTGGGGGGGAACTATCATTGAACCATGGATCAGCCGTGAGTCCATCCGCAAGGTGTCTGATTTCAAACCCTTTGTCGCAAAGATGGATAAAATAAACTGGGATGTTCAGAAAACAGAGACTGCTCATCTGGAGAAATTAATGGCCTGGGAACGGCCTATTCTGGATAAAGATCCTGGTTTTAAAGACGGCAAACCATTGTGGTCTGAACCCACTTATAATGACCAGGATTGGCTCAGTATGTCTGTTCCGCAACTCTGGGATTCTTCTGCTTTAGGCCGTTTTGAGGGATCAGTCTGGTACCGAATCAATTTTAATCTTGCGGAAGTAACCCAGATACAGAAAGCAGTATTGCACCTCGGTCCTATAGATGAGTGGGATATAACCTGGTTGAACGGTAGAGAAGTGGGTCGTATGACAATCTGGGATAAACCGCGCGTATATTCGCTGAATCCTGAATTTTTAAATCAAGGTGCCAATTCACTGGTCATTCATGTATTAAATTTTTATGGTGAAGGCGGTTTGTGGCAGAGCCAGCCCGGTGATATACGCTTGGAGTTAACCACTTCTAGCGGAGCCCTGTCCATTCCTCTAGCCGGTTCCTGGAAGTACCGGCCGGGTATGTCTCTAGCTGATAAACCTGCATTGCCCCCCTCCCCGGCGATTCAAGATACGCCGACATTTTTATTCAATGCCATGATTCATCCCTTATTGAAAACGAGCATCCGCGGTACCATCTGGTACCAGGGAGAATCTAACGCCGAGCGTGCCTATCAATATCGTACGCTATTACCGTTAATGATCGAAGATTGGCGGAAATCATGGCACATTCCCAATTTTCCTTTCTTAATCGTCCAGCTGGCTAATTATAATCCAGTGGTCCCGGAACCCGGTGAAAGCAACTGGGCTGAATTGCGTGAAGCTCAGTTAATGGCTTTGAAATTAAAAAATACCGGTTTAGCGGTAACGATTGATATTGGTGAAGCAAATGATATTCATCCCAAGAATAAACAGGAAGTGGGAAAGCGTTTAGCTCTGGCGGCCAGAAGAATAGCCTATGGTGAAAAAATCGTATATTCGGGACCGATCTATGAACGAATGGGGATTAAAAACGATAAAATCCGTTTACAATTCAAGCATACAGGCAGCGGATTGATAGTTAAAGATGGTGAAGTGTTGCGGGGATTTACGATAGCCGGGGCAGATCGCAAGTTTCTTCAGGCCAAGGCCCGGATTGAAGGTAATACAGTTGTGGTTTGGTCTGAGGAGATCAAGAAACCGGTATCGGTACGCTATGCCTGGGCGGATAATCCGGAGGGATGTAATTTATATAACAAGGAAGGTTTACCTGCATCACCATTCCGCACCGATAACTGGCCGGGGATTACGTTTAATAAAAAATAGATCGGCTTGTAGGTGACCTAAGGTTGGTGAGGCCTGGTTATTTTAAGCCGATAGAATTACCGTTTTCGTAAAGCACTTAATTTTTTAAAGAGATTTATTTCTTCAGCGGATAATTTCTGCGGGATAGATACTGATACCTTTACATATAAATCACCATATCGATTAGGATGTTCATAATCGGGCATACCCATACCGGTAAGTCTTAAAGTAGTACCGTTATCTGTTCCAGGAGCGATGTTCAGCAGAACCTTACCTTTAAGAGTGTTCACTTCCACTTGACCGCCAAGAATCGCAGTATAGAGATCGATAGAAATCCCGCAAAAAAGATCATTGTCTTCTCTTCTGAACTGGGGATGTGTTTCAATATGGATGGTAAAATATAAATCTCCGGCTACTCCACCTCTACCTGCCGCTCCTTTACCAGTCATTCTTAGAACCTGCTCATCTTTAATACCGGGGTGGATAGTCACCTTCAGTGTCTGATTGTTCAGGCGGAATAGGCGGGTAGTACCATGGTAGGCTTCTTCCAGAGAAATTTTCGTTTCGGAGGTAATATCGCGACCTTTCCTGCCGGCAGATCTTCGACTTGTTTGACTGCCAAACGGATAGCCAAAAAGCATTTCAAAGAAATCATTACTATCCCGATTAGCAAAGATATCACTGAAATCATAATCAGTAAACGGTTGCTTGCCGGAGGTTTGCCGGCTGAAGTCCTGCCAGTTAAAATCCCCCTGTGGCGAAGATGAGGACTCCTGATACTGTTTCCAATTTTGTCCGAATCGATCATACTTTTTTCGCTTTTCCGGATCGCTCAATACTTCATTGGCTTCATTGATTTCCTTAAATTTTTCATCGGCCGCCGGATTGCCAGGATTCCGATCGGGATGATACTGTGCCGCTAATTTTCGATATGCCTTACGAATCTCTGCAGGTGTTGCAGTTTTATTTATGCCAAGTATCTGGTAATAATCTTTTACTTTCATGATTTAATTTTTCTCCAGTTCCACCAATCGACATTAAATTTCTACAATTTGATAAAGTACAGAGACGATCTGTTTCTATTGAATGTGTATTATAAAGTGCTAGAAATCAGGAAGCAATAAAAAAACCGACTCCGTGATGAAGTCGGTTTTTAATAGCTTCTGACCAGGATGTATGGTTTCGATAGCAGAATTGAGGATTACTGAAAGCTATCAATTAGCAGGATTTTCTCCCTGATTGGCCCGGTCCAGCCGGTCAAGTTTGATTGCTTCCCGGATACCGACAGTTATGAAAATAACAATGAAAATACAGCCAATGGTAAAACCTGCGGCGTCCATCAGAGTGCGTACATTTGATCCCTGCTGGTAGATAATGGGATTCCAGAAGATTAGTACGAAATTTAATAGACCGATTACTATCCGTACTTCAGTAGGTCCAAACCGGCCGTAGGATAATACAAAATCATGATGAGTATAAGCACGCACATGGGCGTAAACCATCATCAGCAGATAACCGATAGCTACAAATAGGGCGATATCCAGTTGCATCAGGGTGGAGAAGCCTATTGAAAGACAGAGTACAAGTGTAGTCCAGGCATCACTCATGTGGTCAACGAAGTATCCATAACGTTCACGCTCTTTATGGCGGATACGGGCCAGTGTTCCATCCAGACTATCGGCATACCAGTGTACGAATAATCCGAAATTAGTCAACAGCATCCACCAATGTGAGTAACGGCATAATATATAACCAGCACCGATAATTAATCCGGCCAGAATTCCCAGAATTGTCAAATGATCAGAACTTATCCATGGTGGTAAAGCCTGGGCCCAGACGGGTAGGTGCTTTTTTTCCCACGGTCCGGTCAGCGTATTAATGATCCGTTTTGCTTTCTTTGGTTCTTCCATGCTTATGTCCTGTGTTAATATAATCTGAAGTAAAATTAATAAAAGATACAGTAATCAGAATGATTTAAAATTTATTAATTAACTTTCCATTGACTAGTTGTTAATAACACAAATATATATACGATTTTAATTGAACAGAATCAATTTCTAAAATTCGGATTTAGAGATTGTAATAATATACTTTATAACCTGAGATAAAACCGAAACATTTACACATTATTAACGTTTATTGGTTTATAGTATTTTTTATACAGATAAAGTAATAATTATTAAATCAGATTTTCTTGCTATTTTTGAGCAGGAGCAATCATGAAAAAAAACCCGAATAATATTACGCTGGCGATCTGTTTGATCTTTATTTTCAGCATCAGTATTTATTTTATTGTACAAAAGATCAAAAGCGAAAATATTAATCATTACCTGGATTTTCTGGGCAGTAAGTTAATGGCGATGATACCTGAAGATAAGAAAAAAGAAGAGGCCGCCCAACTATATGATAAATTTAAACAGCAAGTTGAGGAAAAGAAAGTTGCACCGGGCAGGGTGGAAAAATTAGCCGCAGAAATTTTGAATCTGGAAAACATTTCTGATAGTTTACGCTGGCGCCAGGCCGAAAAGGCAATGGAATTAGCCTTGAGTATACCGAAACTTGAGCAACCGAAAATTTCAGTAAATATTGAAGAGAAAGGCATGAAATACTATACCCCGCACCCTGAAGACGAAAAAAAATGGCAGGAATTGGGGGAGCATTTAAAAAACATATACATCTTTGAAGAAAACATAAAGCAAAAAGAAAAACAAAAAGAGGCGATTAATCGCCGTTTATTCCAGTACGATTCCAATTTGCAGGTGATTATTGATAGCCAGTTGCGTACAGATCTGCTGCGTGATGCCGACCGGAACATGGTTGAAGCGATCAAGGAATTGGAGAAACAAAAATGGCTGGTCTGGGAGGATAAGTATGAACGGGAATTGAGAGAAAAAATGAAAGAATTTCAGGATAGTACGCTGGAATTCAAAATCCCGTATAATACGATTGATACCAGATCTGGAGGCGAAGTAATTGTGCCTCGTATGGATACTATACGAATAAGGATTACATTACCCCCGGATTCACTAAAAATCCCGCCTGTACTGGCACCTTAAATTTGTCTGACCTAAAATTTATTTATTGTTTACAGAGAAATTAAACTTTCCAACCTGCCTGTCGGTAGCAGGCAAGTTGGAAAGAATTTTATAATTACTTTTTCCAACCCTGAAGTAATTTTTCCATCTCGCTGTAATTCCATGGTTGGGGTTCCATTTTTTTCCCCAAGTCCAGTGCTTCCTGCATAGTTTTCGCAGCCTCTTTATTCTTTTTGTCCAGAGCCAGATAGCGGGCTTTTAAGGTCAGGTTCCAGTAGTTTTTTTCCACGGCCAGTGATTGGTCTACCCATTTTTTCCCGTCCTCCAGGGCAACGTTGTTATTCAGACAATAGGAAGCGGCATTCAAAGAAGATTGCCAGCCCAGGTTGGTTTTAAATCCTTGTAAAACCAGATCATCTGTATTCACAGCGATGGTGAAAGATAACTTTATTTTTTCCCAATGCAGTACCAGATCAACAGAATTCTTCGACAGGTTTTCGAAAGTAAAGATCATCCATTCCTGATGCTCCGCCGCTTGCGGTTTAATCTTGAAACGGAGGACATCTTCTTCTTGATTGTACTTATCAGTCCCCCAGTTATTCGGATTTTTATTGATTATCACCGTCCATTCTTCGCGAGAGGGGATTGTAAATAAGGCATATTTACCAGCAGCAATTTTAGTCTCGGCGATTGTTACCTCGGTCGAAAATTCGATAGTGGTGGCATTGTTGGCACCTGTGCGCCAGATCTGATCGTAAGGGACCAGCTCTCCCCAGATCACTCGTCCTTTAACACCAGGACGATGATAGGTAACTGTAATGTCAGTTATTCCGGCGGTTTGTACCGTGGTGGCACCCGGACTGACTTGCACATTTCTAGTCTGAGCTGAACTGCTGTCGATTAACAAAACTAACGTCAATAAAAATACGAGTGTAATCCTGAAAAATGTGACCATCACTTCCTCCTTCAATTGTTAAAATGACAGATATTGCATTTAACTAACTCCAAATATTAATACTTTTATTTCATGAAATCATCAAAATTCTTATCTTTACGATACTTGAGCAATCCGCTTCAGGTTGGAGTTGATATGTTTATACATAAGAGAAATCAGGAAGTTTTAATATAGAGAGGGTTGATTATGTTTTCAAAAAAAATCCTTCAGGCGGTGCAGATCTCTCCTGGAGAAAAGATTAAATTGAAAGATTTTCCTTGCGATTTTGTAAAGCACAGTGAAATGCAGCGTAAAAATAAGGCAGCTTTAAAAGAAAAATTAAAAAAGGACCTGGAACAAGATTTACTGGATCTGGCCAAAGCACAGGATCTGCTCTATGCCAGTGATACCTATTCCGTTCTGATGATTCTGCAAGCAATGGATGGGGCTGGTAAAGACAGCACCATTAAACATGTAATGTCTGGTGTGAATCCCCAGGGCTGCCAGGTATTCAGTTTTAAACAACCGTCAGCAGAAGAACTGGACCATAATTTCTTGTGGCGCTGTATGAAAGCACTCCCGGAACGTGGCCGCATAGGTATCTTTAATCGTTCCTATTACGAAGAGGTGTTGGTAGTACGGGTTCATCCAGAGTGGTTGGTGGCGCAAAAATTACCGGCCGGAGATCGGAAACGGTCTTTCTGGGAAAACCGTTTTAATGATATAAATGCTTTTGAGCGGCACCTGGTACATAATGGAATTATTGTGCTCAAATTCTTTTTACATGTATCAAAAAATGAACAGAAAAAACGGTTTCTGGAGCGTCTGGATGATCCGAAGAAAAACTGGAAATTTTCAGCCGGAGATGTAGACGAGCGTGCACAATGGAGCAAATATATGTCGGCCTATGAGGAGATGATCAATGAAACTTCCACTAGCTGGGCACCCTGGTATGTGATACCTGCAGATCACAAATGGATAACCAGGGCACTGGTAGCTGATATTCTTGTATCGACTATTGCTGGCCTGAAATTGCACTATCCACAATTATCTAAAAAACAAAAGCAGGAATTGGGCAAAGCCAGGGCGTCATTGCTTAAAGAACAATAAAAAGGGGCAATTTATGAGATCATTAAAGAGCATTTATTATGTACTTCTATTTCTGCCTTTACTTTTGCAGGCCCAGATGCCGGCAAGCATTACCTTTGATCAGTTTTTTACTGACCAGACATTGCGTATCGATTATTTTCACAGCGGTGATGCCAAAAATGAAATGATCACCCTGGATCATTGTTACCGTTATGGTATATGGGCAGGAAGTCGGATCCGGTTTATTGACCTGTTAAACCTCGGTCGGTACTATGTTAAAATTTATGATTTGGCTACCAATAAACTGATTTTCTCGCGGGGATTTGATAGTTATTTCGGTGAATATAAAACCAGCGACCCGGCCCTGCAATGTATTGCGCGAACATACCACGAGTCTGTCCTGATCCCATTACCCAAGAATAAAGTGCGTTTCGTGTTGGAAGGGCGGGATCGTATGAATCAATTACATGAATTGTATACAAACGAAATCGATCCACAGGATATATATGTTATTCATGAGAATCTCATGGACCGTTCGGTCAAGGTACTGAATAGTCATTACAGCGGCGATCCCCATGGAAAAGTGGATATCGTAATCCTGGCTGAAGGATATACCAGCAGTGAGGAGGATAAATATAAAACCGATCTAAAACGAGTAACGCAGCTATTCCTTAACCATCCACCCTATAAATTCCTGAAAGATAAATTCAACATCTATGGTATCTTCAAACCGTCGTTGGAAAGCGGTGTGGATGAACCGGGTGCCGGAGTTTTTAAAAATACGATTTTAAATACCACTTTCCATTCACTTGGTTTGGAACGGTATATGCTGACTGAAGATAACAAGGCGATGCGCGATCTGGCTGCTCATGCGCCGTATGATGCGATTGTCATAATGGTTAATCATACGCGCTACGGCGGCGGAGGCATTTACAATCTTTATTGTACCTTTACCACCGATAACCAGTGGACTGACTATGTGTTTCTGCATGAATTCGGACATTCCTTCGGCGGACTGGCGGACGAATATTACAGTTCGGATGTGGCTTATAATGACTTTTATCCAAAGGGTGTGGAACCAATTGATTTTAACATCACGGCATTATTGGATCCGAATAATCTGAAGTGGAAGAACTTTATGACCCCGGGAATTGCCCTGCCCACACCCTGGGAAAAAGCCAGTTATGATTCACTGGGTCTGATCTGGCTAGCCAAACGACGCCAGCTGAATAAAGATATAATGGAGATGAAAAAGGATAGCAGTTTAAACGCTGCTAAAATTAAAGAACTCCAGAGTGAATATAAAAACCTTGACCGTACTCTTACTGCCCAGCTTGATACCTTTCTGAAAAATAGCAAATATAACGGTATGGTTGGTGCTTTCGAAGGGGCCGGCTATTCAGCCACAGGTTTGTACCGTCCGATGCTGGATTGTCTTATGTTTTCCAAGGGCACAAAACCCTACTGTAAAGTCTGTGAACAGGGGGTTATCAGAGTCGTGGAGCAGTATATGGAATAAGATGGGACAAAGGGAGACAAAGAGACAAAGGGATAAACACTCAGGCAAAGAATCACCTTAAAGGTGGCTAGCTTAATAACCATTGATGAAGAATACAGGAGTAGGGGCGAATGATCATTCGCCCCCCATTGAATTTGGAAAACCGATAAAAATAAAAAAGGTCGCCTTGAACAGACGACCTTTTTTATTGAATCAAAATTCTAGTCTACTGAATCACTTTACCATCGCCGTCAAGGTATTTTACTTCACCATAGTTCAATTCACGGATTCCGGATTCAATTTTGGCTTTATCACCTACTATTACCCAAACAATATTATCTGGGTGTAATAATTTTTGTGCTGCTGCACTGACTTCAGGAATAGTTAGGGCGCGCACGGCTTGTGCATATTTATCATAATAGTCATCGGCTAATTTAAACTGTACGATATTCTGCACAGAGTTAAGCACACTGTTATTGGTTTCCCATTGACCCGGTAAACGTAAACTCAGGTTATTTTTTACTTTGGTTACTTCATCTTCATTGGGCGGACGGTTAGTCAGAATTTCATGCAATTCTTTATTAATTTCAATCATCGATTCTTTGGTTTTATCAGACTGTATCGGTGCAAAAACGAAGAAGGGACGTTGGGCTGTAGCCGCTACTACCAATGAGCGCGAACCATAGGACCAGTGTTTACTTTCACGCAAATTCATGTTAATCCGTGATGTAAACGCCCCACCAAGTAAGGTATTGAGAGCCTGAATGGCAATTTCATTTGGATTATTTTGAGGCAGTGTGACAAAACCGGCAAAAACCACCGATTGGGGTGAATCTGGTTTATCCATAATGTAAACCTGGGTTTTTCTCTGGGCAACGTCGGAAATATTTTTCTTAGGAATCTCTCCCGATTTCCAGGATGCAAAAACTTTCTCCAATTTAGGTTGTACATCAACCAGAGTTGCATCACCGATTATGATTAAGGTGGCATTATTAGGTTTGATCCAGTTCTGATGAAATTTAATCATATCCTCACGGCTTAACTTGGCTACTGTAGATTCAAAACCAGAGCCGGTGAAAGGTGTACCATAAGAATGCTCCTGGCCATATAGTAAGGTGGGTAATACCCTAAATCCCATAGTCATCGGTTCAGATTTTTCACGTTGAATACCGGCAATAATCTGTTCTTTAAGACGATCTAAATCCTGTTGAGGAAAAGAGGGATTCAGAATAACATCAGCGAAAAGGGCTAAAGAAGGTTCCAATTTGGATTTGAGTGCCGACATGTAAACACGGGACATGTCCAGAGTGGATCCAGTAGTCAAACTTGCTCCTAATTTTTGCAATTCATCACTGATCTGCAAGGCGGTGCGCGATTTAGTTCCTTCATCCATCATATTCGTGGCCAGATTGGCAGTACCAGGTAAAGCGAATTGATCGGCCGCATAACCTGCATCGAAGATCATACTAAAATTGACAAGTGGTACAGATGGGCGACTGACCAGGATTATTTTTAGACCGTTGCTCAGGGTAGCCTTTTGCATCGCCGGGAATTTAGCCAGTGGTGAATCACCCACCGAAGGCATATTTTTACGCAAAGTGCTGTCGGTGACTGCAGTCGTAAAATCAGGGAATGGATTTATTTCCAGAATATATATTCCATCCGACAACCATTCACTGGCTGTTTGCTGCAAATCTTTAATAGTGAGTGTTTTAACCCGGTTCAGGGTTGTTTTGTAATAATCTGCCGAACCACCATAGACTTGATTTTGTGCCAGAATATCCGATTTCCCACCAAATCCACCAATACGTTCAATACCACGTACAAAGTTTGCCTCATAAGCAGTTTTGGCACGGTCCAGTTCTTCTGCCGTAGGACCCGTCTTTATAAATTTAGCTAGTTCTTCATTAATCGCTTGCTCGATTTTGGTCAGGTTTTCACCCCGTTTAGCAGTTGTCTCGATAATAAATAAACCGGCAATTTCCCTGATATCAATATAAGC
>CAYSHN010000044.1:0-13674 GCA_964430815.1 uncultured Calditrichota bacterium
TATTTTTTTAATGTCGATGATACCCAGACCGCGTAATTCAATGTGATGTTCGGCCAGTTCTGTTCCCTGGCCGGTCAGCACGTCGTCTGCCGTGCGGGTGATCATAACCAGGTCATCGGCTACCAGACGATGGCCACGCTCCACCAGGTCCAGGGCTACTTCACTTTTACCGATGCCGCTGCGACCGGTGAATAACAGACCTACACCGTACACATCAACCAGTGAACCATGTACCGAAATCGTCGGCGCAAATTTCATATCCAGATAATCACCCATCAGGTGGTTCAGATTGGTCGTGCTTAAGGGGGTGCTAAAGATAGAAATATATCTGCGTACGGCAGCTTGAATGAGATAAGCAGGTAAAGAATTGCCATTGGTGACAATGATACAGGGAATTTCAAATTCGATAAACCGGTCAATGGAATGGATCAGTTGATCTTCACTGAGTGTGTTGAGATATTTGATTTCCGTATTCCCTAAAATTTGTATCCGGTCATAGGTAAACAGATCGACAAAACCGGCCAGGGCCAAACCGGGCCGGTGCGTATCACTCATAGTGATATGCCGGCTGAAACCATTCTCAGAGTTTACCAGTGATAATTTCAACCGTTCCTTATTATCTTTATAGAAATTACGAACAGTAATAAAATCAGTAGGAGCCATTTTTTTTGCTAGCGATCTCCATTTTTAAATCTGTTCAACAGCCTGGCTGTGAATCGTAAAAGATAAATTTCTTAAGCGATAATATACCTATTTGCTTAGTGAAAATCTAAAAAATAATGGGCATCAGCCGGGATGCCCATCATTACTAGAGTGAACATCTGCTCACTCATTGAATACTTTTTCTCTGACAGCGCGCAGCTTAAAATCACGCTGTTTTTCTTTATGCCGCTTGATTTGTCTGGCTAAATTGTCCAAGGCCAGATCGATTGACTTGAATATATCATCACTTTTTTCAGTGATGATAATAACCTTATTATACATCTTGACCTTCAGGTCTACAATCTGATCCTGTTTTTCATAAGAGAGAACCACCTCGGTATCCAGGACACCTTCGTACATCCTGTTTTTACGACCAATCTTTTCGCTGATATATTTCTTTACTCGTTCCGGAACTTTGTAACCTCTGGCGGTGATCGAAAGATTCATGAATCCCTCCTTCTTGGCTTATGAGATTTTTCTGAACCACCCGGATGAGCCCGGGCATAAATTTTTTTCAAGTGATCAATAGATGTATGAGTATATATTTGTGTAGTGGATAAATTGGCATGTCCCAGCAGATCTTTCACGGCTCTGATATCCGCTCCCTGATTCATCAGATGCGTAGCAAAAGAGTGACGCAAAACATGCGGACTCTTCTTTTTAATATCGGATATTTTTTGCAAATATTTACCGATGATGCGATAAATCGCCATCGCATACATAGGTTCCCCTGATTCCAGGATGAACACTTTTTCCACAGCCGGCCTAGCCCGGGCCTGACGCTGCGGCAGGTAAAGATCCAGGCAGTTGTTAGCATAACTGCCGATGGGCACTACCCGTTCCTTCTCACCCTTGCCCAGTACTCGGATTAAACCCTGCTCTCTAAGCAGATCTTTCAACTCCAGGGCTAATAATTCGGCACGGCGGATACCGGAGGCATAAAACAATTCCACAATCGTGCGGTTCCGTATCCCCTCGAAGGTATTTTCAGCCGGCATTTTCAGGATCTCGGTCATACTCTCGATGGATATAAATTCAGGCAGACGTTTTTCAAAACGGGGTGTTTTAACAGCCAGGGTTGGATTTTTTGTGATCAGTTGCTGCCGGCTGAGGAAACTATAATAAGATTTTACCGCCGCCAGTTTGCGGGCAATGCTGATCTTACGCAGGTTACGGGAGGTCAACCAGCCCAGATACTCACGGAGGATCCGGCGATCAACCGCTGACCAATCAACTGCCTCGCGGTGCAACTGCTGCTGTAAAAATGATTCTAATTGCAGTAAATCATTTTGGTAAGAATCAACTGTATTTTCAGAATACCGTCGTTCCAGTTTAATATATTTAATATATTCACGAATAAAACGATGCATCAAGCCTCGTTCTTGATAACCGTACTACTAGTTTTACATTCCGGACACAATAAAAAGTTCCCCTGGGCTTTACTGTATTTTTCCAGCAAATAAGCATGTCCACAATTACTGCAGGAACGATTGACCGGTTTATCCCAACTAACAAAATCACAGTTTGGATAGTGGGAACAGCCATAAAATAATTTCCCTTTCTTGCTACGGCGCTGGACAATATCGCCGCCGCAGCCGGGTTTGGGACATTTTATACCCAGAGGGATTGCTTTGGTGTTCTTACATGTCGGATAATTGGAACAGGCTAAAAAACGGCCATAACGGCCGATTTTATATACCATCGGATTACCGCATTTTTCACATATTTCATTGCTTTCTTTTGGCTCTTCTTCTCCGCTCAGCGGTTTGGTATTCTTGCAATCCGGATAGCCACTGCAGGCCATAAATCTGCCATTGCGTCCCCAGCGAATAATCATCGGTTTTCCACACAGGTCACAGACGGTATTGGTTTCTTCCTGTAATTCTGATTTTATCTGTTCACGCTGGGTATGTACTTTCTGCAATGATACGGTAAATGGTTGATAAAAATTGCGCATCACTTCTTCATACTTTAATTTATGAGCCACAATTTTATCCAATTCGTCTTCCATTTCAGCAGTAAAGGAGACATTAAAAATATCCGGGAAATTATTGATCAGAATTTTATTAACTGTTTCACCCAGTTCGGTAGCCCAAAGTTTATATTCCTTCTTCTCCACATATTTCCGGGCCAGGATGGTATAAATAATCTGGGCATAGGTACTGGGACGACCAATACCAAGCCGGTCCAGTTCCTTAACCAGTGAACTTTCCATAAAACGGGCCGGTGGTTTGGTAAAATTCTGCTTGGAATCTATATCCTGTAACTGTAAATGTTCATGTTTATGCAAACCGGCAGGTAAGGTAACGGATTCACTATCTTCGCCATTTTCTTTCTCCAGGGTGGTACCATATACTTTCAAATAACCGTCAAACACCAAGGTCTCACCCTCAGCTCGAAATATATATTCGTTCCCGCTAATATCCACAACGGTTTTATCAAAGAGTGCTTCCGGCATCTGGCAGGCAACAAAACGTTTCCAGATCAGATCATATAATTTATACTGTTCTGCTGATAAATGTTTTTTCAGTTTTTCCGGATTAAAATCAGAATCAAGATAAGTAGGGCGGATAGCCTCATGTGCATCCTGAGCAGATTTTTTACTACGATAATGGCGGGCATGCTCCGGCAGATATTCTTTGCCATAATCATGCTGAATCATTTGCCGGGCGGATTGCAGCGCCTCATTACTGATCCGTGTTGAATCGGTGCGCATATAAGTTATTAATCCAACGCTATCTTTACCGGGAATATCCACTCCTTCATACAATTGCTGGGCGATCCGCATAATCCGGCTGGTGGAATAGCGTAACAGACGGGCAGCCGCTTGCTGCAATGTACTAGTGATAAATGGCGGAGCCGGAGTTTTTTTCAGTCTCTTAGTGTTCAAATCCAGAATCGAGAGATCTGATTTTTTAATTCGTTCAACATGCTGGGTTGCTTCAGTTTCATTGTTGATTTCTGCTTTAGTTGCTTCCTGATCAGTACCGCTTTGGATTTTGACCAATTTAGCCCAGAAGGGGGTCTCAGGTTTTCCGCGAACCAGAATTTTAATCGTCCAGTATTCTTCGGCTTTAAACTGACGAATACTCTCTTCCCGCTCGCAGATCAGCCGTAAGGCCACGGACTGAACCCGGCCGGCACTGAGTCCACGGTAAATCGTCTTCCACAGGATTGGGCTGACTTGATAACCTACGATCCGATCTAATACTCTTCTGGCCTGCTGGGAATAAACCCTGGCCATATCAATTTCCCGGGGAGATTCAAAAGCCTGGGTAATGGCTTGCTTGGTAATTTCATTGAATTCCACTCGCTTGACATCTTTTTTGTCCCGGTCCAGAATCGAAAATATATGATAAGCAATAGCCTCGCCCTCGCGATCGGGGTCGGTTGCCAGGTAGATCTTATCAGCCTTTGCTGCTGCAGTTTTCAAATGTTTAATAATTTTTTCTTTGCCACGTATCTTGATATATTGTGGTTTGAAACCTTGCTCGATACTTACGCCTAATTTACTTTTAGGCAAATCGATAATATGTCCGACCGAAGCTTCAACTTTGAAATTCTTCCCCAGAAATTTGTTGATTGTTTTAGCTTTACTTGGTGATTCAACAATAACCAGCGACTTAATTTCCATAAATATCCTTGCTTAAACTGCTACCACCTGTAGATTGAATACTGACTATCCTGCAAATTTATTTCCATTCTTTAAAGAAAAAAAATTAACCAATAAATCTGGATATAAAGGCGCAAAAAGTATGCCAGTCTTAAGACAGGTTTTTCGAATTCATCGAGAAAAAGGCAGGATTTTTTTTCCGAGCTATTAGACAATGTCTGTTCAATCAGAGTTAAAGTGGGTCCGGAAATTATTTAGCCGTAAAAGACACTTCTAACCCGGCTATGATAAAATCATAAACGGATATGTTTACTGAATCGGCATATCCCCCTGGTACAAAGAATAGCCATTAAATGATGAACGGTTTTCCATCCCGAAAATAATGGTAGCAACAATGGATTTCAAATCATCGACATTAATGGCATCCTTGCCGTAGGCCAGGGCCCGTTCAACAAACATCTCCACATCATTATCCTTCATTATACCCAGATCCAACAAGTGTAAAAGATAACCGTAGGCCTCGGGCGAAATGATCAATTGATCCGCATCCGCGAACTGCTCCTTATCATCACTCAATGAATGCTCATTATCCCCTTTGCCTGTGATAGGACGTCGTAAATGATTGAAGATCCAGGCGAAAGCCAGATTAATTTCTGTCTCGGTGTATCCTTTCATGGTCAGAGTATTAGTCAGACTGACCTTATTCTTATGGGCACGCTCACGATTCAACTCGCTTAACAGATACACCAGAATCTCAATAATTCGTTCCTGCATACTGCTCCTGTTCTGCAAAGAAAGTAAGCAAACGGGTTATCAAAATCAAGAAGTAACACTTATGTGGTCAACCGTTATTAAAATAATTTATTCACCGTTTGAAAGTGTGACAAAAATCATACCTCGAATACCTTTTATTTCGCATATCAAGTCGTTTTGCTTTAAATATATAGTACTTGAGTCCCTTAGTGTCCTAGTGCCACAGTGCCTTTTCCCTTTACCCTTTACCCTACTTCCTCGCACAACTCTCGCAAATAATCATAAGTATAGATACCGGAATCATGCCGGTCGCTCCATTGCAGCGCTACGGCATAACGTCCAACCCACTTCCAACCCAGCAATTCGATGTCTGGCGGATCGGTGGCTAGTACTTTAAGCGGATTCTTATTTTCCTTTTCCTGGCGACATATCGCACAGGGGCACTTTGTCCGAAGTTTTTTTATAAAATAGGCGTACTGTTTACCATCCTCCCACCAAAGAGTTATCACCTCTTTGCTCAGTTGTTCAATTTTCAACAGACGCATTCGGGGATTCCGTTATGAGTGACTGAATTTTTAATCAGGAGCCTGTACGATAGAGGCTTTTTTCAGCCCAGATGGAACATAAGTTTACAATTGTTTCCACAGCACGTTGCATATCTTCGACAGAGATCCATTCTTTTTTACTGTGAAAATTATGTCCACCGGCAAAGATATTAGGAGTGGGCAGGCCGGCAAAAGATAATCGTGCTCCATCTGTTCCGCCGCGGATGAAACTTTTCTTTGGTTGAATACCGGTACGGCGAACAGCTTCCAGAGCATATTCCACGACCAGCGGGTATTTGTCCAGGATCTGCCTCATATTGCGATAGGATTCTTTAACACTTAAAGTCAAAATTGCTCCGGGATATTTGGTCTGGAATTTATTACAAAGCATTTCTAAAAAATTTTCTTTTTCTTTAAGTCCTTCCTCTTCAAAATCCCTGACCAGAAAAGTAATTTCTGCTTGTTCCACTGAACCTTTGACCGCATGCGGATGAAGGTAACCTTCGCGTTCATCGGTAGTTTCCGGGGACATGCAGTCTTTGGGTAATTTTGCTATTAATTCCGCCGCGATTTTTATACCGTTAACCATTCGATCCCTAGCATAACCAGGATGAACATTGATCCCTTTGATAATAACGATTGCCGTATCGGCACAAAAGGTTTCCATCTCAATCTCACCGGCAGTTTCACCGTCAACTGTATAGGCATATTCCGCACCGAATTTTTTAATATCAAAATATTTAGTACCCTCACCGACTTCTTCATCTACGGTAAAACCGATCCTGATTTTACCATGCTGAACGGTGGGATTTTCAATCATGTATTTCATGGCACCGATTATTTCCGCCACTCCTGCTTTGTCATCAGCCCCCAGTAATGTTGTACCATCCGTGGTTATAATGTCATGACCAAGACAGTCTTTAAGTGCAGGATTATTCTTAATTTCAATGACTTGATTTTTATCTTTCTTTAAAACGATATCTCCACCTTTATATTTTTTATGAATGACCGCATTTACATTGGCACCACTCACTTCAGGTGATGTATCCACATGGGCAATAAAACCGATAGTAGGTACCTGGTGATTTACATTAGACAATAGAGTTGCAAAGACGTACCCATGTTCAGTCATTTCTATTTCATGCAACCCCAGTTCCCATAAATCCCGCACGATACGTTTGCATAATTCAAGTTGTTTTAAGGTGCTGGGATAAGTATCAGAATTTTCATTTGATTGGGTGTCATATTTTATATAATCAAGAAAACGATCCAGAAACAACCTTGATTTTATTGGATTCATATAAGTTCCCCGCCTATCCTACTAACCATTGCTAATAATCCCTTGCTGTGGATTATATCATGTAAAATAAAAACAAGCAAGAATAAAACGTAATCTCAGTTTAAAAAACGAATCGATAAAGGATATTTAAACAATAACCCATCATTAGCTTTTACCGACGCCACCACGATAGCAACCAATTCAAATAATCCCAGTACGACCAACAGAGGTATTCCGATCAAAAACAGAACTAATATAAGCGCAGCTAGGACATATATAGTCATGCTGATTTGAAAATTAAGCGATTCTTTGCCATGTTCATCAACCATGGGATATTGGTCCTTTTTAAGAATCCAGATTATCAGTGGACCGATGATATTACCAAAAGGGATGATGAAACCGATTAAGGCACTCAGGTGACAGAACATGGCATACATTTTTTCATCAGCCGTAGGAGTTCTGCTAGAATTGTTTTGATTCATACTGTCAATTGTTTCTGGCATGATTTACTCCAGTATATTTATACACTAGTTGATATTTTAAATACTTTATTCATACTTAAAACTTTTTTACCAAAACATAATATGAATAAAACCGGTTTAAAAGCATGATATTTCATGCAATAAACCTTAATTTTTACCGAATATACAAAATAAGTGATCAATTCAACTAAAATATTTTAGAGATTATTAGCTATAAAATGTATATTTGACGACTGGAAACATTTTGTGCCAATATGTAGTTGTTATAGTAATAAAAGTAAGGTCCCGTACATGATTAAAACTTATATTTTTCTGTTCCTGTTCGCGATAGCCTATACATTCCCCGTAGTAAAAAATACAGATGATAAAGCGCCATCGATTGTCAGCCTGGAACCTGAAACCCAGCATCGGAAAGTTGCTCAGCTGATCACCAAGATCCTGACCAATAGACATTATATGCATCGTGCCGTTGACGATTCACTATCAGCCAATACCTTCGATAATTATCTGGAAACACTAGATCCCAATCGTTTATACTTCCTGGAAGCTGATGTTCAATTTTTTCTAAAACAGCGCTTGCTGTTTGACGATTACTTTCTCGATGGTTATATGCAGCCGGCCTATGATATGTTTAATGTTTTCCAAAAACGTTATGAGGAAAGGCTGAATTATATTTATGACCGTTTGGAAAAACCATTCGATTTCAGCAATGATGAATATATGGAACTTGATCGTGCTCAGAGTCCCTGGGCTAAATCTGCTCAGGAACTGGATGAACTGTGGCGTAAGCGACTGGAAAATGAAGCTCTCAACCTGAAACTGGCCGGTAAAGATGAAGCAGAAATCACTGAAATATTAAAGAAGCGCTACCAGAATCAGGAAAGAAACATACACCTGTTACAGAGTGAAGATGTATTTCAGGTGATTGAAAACGTATTTTGTGAATCATTTGATCCGCATACCAATTATTTTTCACCAAAGAGTTTTGAAAATTTTAAGATCCAGTTGAACCAGGAGTTTGAAGGAATTGGAGCAAGATTGTCTACCGATAACGATTATACCGTCGTTTCCGAAATTATTGTCGGTGGTCCGGCCGATAAAAGCGGTCAATTACACGTCAACGACCGTATTATCGGTGTCGCTCAGGGCCTAGCGGGAAATATGGTAGAGGTGATCGGCTGGCGCTTGGATGATGTGGTGCAATTAATTCGCGGCCAAAAATTAACCGTTGTCCGCCTGGAAATTCTGCGGGCTGGAGCTGCCGTCGATACTCCTGCTGATACGATTTCGCTGACACGTGAAAAAATAAAACTCGAAGATCAATCGCCCCGTGGTGAATTAATGGAAGTTGAACATGAAGGTCGTAGATATACTTTTGCCTTGATCGACATTCCAACCTTTTATTCTAATTTCGATGCTTTCCGCAGCAAAGATCCCAATTACAATAGCACGACCCGGGACGTTCGTAGAATTCTGCAAGACTTTAATCCTGATAAATTGGATGGCGTAATCTTAGATCTGCGCGGAAACGGCGGAGGATATCTCAATGAAGCTGTGGATTTAACCGGACTATTCATCGAAAAGGGACCGGTGGTCCAGGTGCGGAATAGTTCGGGTCGGCTCAATGTCGAATGGGATTATGATCAAGAAGAGTTATTCAAAGGTCCGTTGGTTGTAATTGTAGACCGACTGAGTGCTTCGGCCTCTGAGATATTTGCTGCTGCTATTCAGGATTATCGCCGGGGCATCGTGATCGGCAGTCAGACTTTTGGTAAAGGCACTGTTCAAAATCCAATTGATTTGAACCAGTTCCTGCCCAATTTGCCCAAAAAAGCTGGCCAAATAAAACTGACCATATCAAAATTTTACCGGATCAATGGAGGCAGTACTCAAAATCTCGGAGTGATTCCCGATATTATATTCCCTTCCCGTTTCACCCTGATGGACATTGGAGAAAGTTCCAGCAGCCGTGCCCTGATGTGGGACAAAATTGAACCACTGAATTATGACACTTTAAGCACGCTTTCTAAAATAATCCCACTGATAAAAACGCGATCCGGAGTTCGTCTGACCAAGAATAAGGACTATAACGACTTGCTTAAATCCATGGACGAACTTAAGGTTCGCTCCGAACAGAAAGTAATTTCATTGCAGGAAGAAAAACGCCGCCAGGAACGGGCTAAAGAACCAGACCCGGATGATTCGACCGAGCCGGTGAATGCTACACAGGACAGCACCACGCAAAAGTTAAAGAAAGATCTGGTAGTAGTAGAAAGTTCACATATACTCGGGGATTACATCCAATTAGCTAAAATAAAACACTAACGATTGGCTGCAATTAGATTTATACAGCGCTACGGCCATGAATCCCTGTTATTTTCCTGCCGGTTTTGAATTCTGCTGCCGGAACTGTTCCAAATCAGATTCGACCTGATTCAGGAAATTTTCATCATATAATTTGCCGATCAGCATTCGCCGGGCTGCTTTTCCAGACTGATAATACTTTTCAACCTCGGCTTTATCTTTGACCTCAGTAAACTGAATACCGGCTTTTTTGATAATATCCAGGGCCTGCACATTATTTTCCCGGCTTAATTTTGTTAATTTACCAAAAGATTCGTGGGCCAAATTTCTAAAAATTTCCTGTTGCTGACTATCCATTTTATCGAATTGACTCTTGACTAATAATACGGCACCATTGGCATCGGCCAGCGGCAGATCAAGCATATATTTTACCTTGGTATGCCATTGCAGCGCTATACAGGCTAATGGGGATATATATACTCCATTGATCAGATTGGTTTGCAGCGAAGTCATCACATCGGTAATCGAAAGTGGGATTGGACTGATATTAATCGCTTTAAAAGTAGCTTCGGCGATGGGGTCCCCTTCCCACATCCACATTTTCACTCCACTCATATCCTGCACACCGTATACCGGTTTATTCGTATAGATGTACACAAAACCTACCTCAGCCCAACCCAGCAGAATGAAACCCTTTTCCTCAAATTTTGCACTGAAATAGTCAAACAATTTAGATGTAATATAATCGACTTCGTCATAGGAACGGAACAGGAAAGGGGCATCCAGAATGCGTACCTCGGGTAACACTTCACCCAAACCCACACCGGTAAAACCGGCACTGTGCAATTGTCCGACCCTGATCTTTCGCAATACCACCAGTTCATCACCCGACTGTCCGCCAGGATACAGTTTAAATTTTACTTTACCGTCGGTTTGGGCATTTACTTTCTGGGAGAATTCAGTCATAACATTCATCCAGGTTGAACCCTCCGGGGCCACAGTTGCGAATTTAATTGTGGTTTGAGCGAATACCATTCCGGTCAATATAATCCAGATCAGTATCGATATAAAAAACCGCATATTTCCTCCGTTCATATAATTAGAATGCCCGACCTGTCTGCCGTCCAGGTGGGCAACATACGATCATACTTGTATTTTGGATGTCGGGCATGACATTTTCGGGGTCATTCCCGCCGAAGGGGTACCTGGCTTGAACATAATATAGGCGGGAATCCGGGATTGACGTCCTTAAAATATATCTTCCTTTTTACTCAGTAAACTTTGCGCTTTTTCTTTGGCAATAACATTCAATAATCGGTATTCCGGTAAAACATCAACAGGTGTAGTTACCACTTTATCAATTAACTGATCAAAAAGTTCCTCATTCAGAGTTTTTATGGCATAATATTTAGCATAATAAATATAAGACAATAAAAAATTACCTTTGGTAAGCTGCAGATTTTTTTCAAAATATTCTTTGGCCTTTTCCGGATCACCACCAAACATTACCGGTTTTACACCCCACATACTGCCAAACAACAATAAAGTCGCACCATTGAAGTATGTTTGATCAAGATCTAAAACCCGCTGCATGATGATCTGAATTTTCGGCAAATCGGCAAAGGCCTGTGGATCACTCAAACTTAGATTAACCCAGCCGGCCCAGGAGAACCCGGTCCAGAATAATAATGGTATATCCTCCTTCTTGAAATTTTGCATGGCCAGTTGCAGTTCTTCTACTGATCCATCCAGGGCAGTGCTGAATTGCTTGTTCTCTTTCAGAATAGTCATCCCCAGATCACGGGCCCGTAAATAAAAGACCCGGGCTCGTTCGGGAGTCGTCTCTTCGGCAAAACCGAGCGCATATCCGGTTAAGGCCTGGCTCGTCAGAAGTACCAGTTTGGGATTTTGCGGATCCCCTTTCACCATTCCTTCCAGCAGAATGATATTGGAAGCCAGGGCCTGTTCAGCCAGTTTCAGGTCGGTTTCTTCATAAAGTGCCAACGCCCCGTAATCCAGTAGCCTGCTGCTCTGACGAATGACCAGTTTATTTAAACTGCAGGAGGATAAAAGTACAGCTGTTAGAAACAATGACAAATAAAAACGCATCGATTTCGGACTCCTCTTTTTAGTCAAGCGCTCTACACTCTAATTCGCGGTATCTTTATCCAGCATGATATAAATTGAACCGACGATAATTGTGAACTTGCCCTGCAAGGGGAGATAAGAATCCTGTGGTAAGAACCAACCCCAGGCGTCGCCGTTCATGCCGGCCACTCCCTCAAAATCAGCCCGGGCAAAGATTTTCACAGCATCAATTTCCTTTTCACCTAAGTTTAATTTCTCCCTTTCATGCAGATAAGTGATATAACCAAACTTGTATTCTTCATCGATGACCACCGTGATAATACCATTGCTGTTATTAGAAACAACTCCGCGGGCAAAATACAGCATGGAAGTACTGTCCTGGGCCCGGCGCGGAAGATATTTTTCCACAAAATGATATCTTCCATCCGCAAAAATGATATACGCATAAAATTTTCCATGGTCGTAATCAAACCAATAGGTACGTACCAGATAATCAGCACTCCCCGGTGTATAGAGACGCGATTGGATAGCGTTCATCGTCTGGACATCGATATACGACTCATAGACATGATGTAACGAAATCAGAAAATCAAAACTTGGATTTGAATTAACATAAAAAGTAACCGGATAAACCAGTTTATTTTGAATAGTTTCCGCCGGCCGCATGCGTATCTTCACCCAGCCCAGGTTTACAAAACTATACTTGACTTTATAATCCGCGGATTCATCAGGCTGGATGGTGAATTTATATGTCGGCAGAGGAGATGGATCTTGAATATTTTTAGTATCATAAACAGCAGCCAGAGTGTCCTTATAGGTCATTAATTCCTGTGAATTGGGATATTCACGGATGAGCTGCACCAGTATTTCTTTTGCTTTTATGTTATCGCCCATAGCCCGGAAAATATTAGCACGTTCGATCATCACCGTACTTTCCGGATTATTTGCCAGTTCCTTATCCAGGAGATTCTTAGCCTTTTCATATTTTTTTTGCATCCGGTATAAAGTTGCCAGACCTACCCTGACTTCAATTTTATTCTCATAATCATCCAGCAGGTCTTCATATACTTTCTGGGCCTGGTTTAGTTGTCCTGACTCTTGCAGCACCCGGGCATATTCCAGGCGCAGGAAATAATTTTCCTTGTCCCGCTTCAGACCGGTTTCGAGTTGCTCACGGGCACCGGCCAGATTATTTTTTTCCTGCATCATTTTAGCCAGGATATAATAGGGATAGACAAAATCCGGCTTCAGGTTGAGACTCTTCCGCAGATAAGACTGCGCCTGTCCAAAATCATCATTCAGGTAATACAAATATCCTAGATTATAAAAATCCACATGATTGCCAGCGGATGATGCCGTCTTTGACAGCAGGAGTTTCAGTGCTTTATTTATATCCCGGTTCAACCAGGCTTCTTTCTCTTCGCTGAGACGAACTGGTTCACTGAGAATCTGGCCCTGAACTGAAACTACCAGGGCGACTAATAATAGATAAAATTTGATCAAAGTGATAATCCCGCCTGTTATTTATCCGTTTTCGCTTGCATAGCTTTAATAAATGGTGCAAACAGATCGATGGGTACCGGAAAAATAGTCGTGGAATTGTTCTCAGACGCCACCTCGCGTAAGGTTTGCAGAAAACGTAATTGTAAAGCTACCGGAAATTTATTGATAATTTCGGCAGCATCGGCCAGTTTTTGAGCGGCCTGAAATTCACCTTCGGAATTGATGACTTTGGCTCTTCTTTCCCGTTCAGCTTCAGCCTGTTTAGCCATAGCCCGTTTCATCTCGAGCGGCAGATCGATGTGTTTAACCTCAACCAGTGAAACTTTGATACCCCAGGGATCGGATTGCTTATCGATCATCACTTGCAGTTCCTGGTTGATCTTATCCCGTTCCGCCAGCAGTTCG
>CAYSHN010000045.1:0-13332 GCA_964430815.1 uncultured Calditrichota bacterium
TCTGAGATTAATTTGCACATGACTCCGTGAATGCGAAGTATATTTAAAGTTGGCCAGGTAATCTAGCGTTATATTTTATAAATAAAGGATTTAACTCAGAAAGTTGACCAGCCACCAATTTTAATTTAATATTAGGGAAAATATTTCGACTATATAGATATGAACTATCAGGATATTCCATTTTTAATCTGGGCTGAAGATCGGAAAAGTGGTGAAGCGATTAAAACTATCCTCGGCCGCAAGTTAAATACAGTAGTCGAAACTGGTCCGCTGGAAACCATTTCTGATTATTTACAGAAATCTCATGGTTTCCAGTGTGTGGTACTTCATTTGACCAATAGCAAAAATCCGCTGGATGATGTCATCGATTATACGCTAAAAAAATGCCCTGCTTCTGCTGTGATCGTCTTTTCTTTTAAGGGTATCACTCTACCCGAATATCAGAATTTTATCCGTGATGGAGTAGCAGATGTATTGGTATATGATGAAACAGTTGATCAACTCGCGTTATTGGAAGGTTTGTTACGGATCCTGAACCAGCGTTGGTATCTCCATCGTTGTATGGAGCGTGGTAAAAAGAAAATGTATGAAGCAACAGTAGTCACCGCTTATCATGAAATAAACCAGGCTTTAACGGTAATAATCAATGCGGTGGGTTTATTAAGATTAGAAATAGAGCATGAATCTATCGATGTTTCTAAAATGGAAAAAATCTCAGATTTTATTATTAAGGGTACTAATCGTATCGAGGAAATTCTCGATAAATTAAAAAGAATCAAAGATCCGGTATTGAAGGAGTACACTCCGGGGGTAGCCATGGTCTGTTTGGAAACATCACCAGCACGATCAGTACCTGAAAAAACGTCTGAACAGATCTCGAAGGAAAAATTTAGTGATGATTAATATTTTTCCTGGTTGGATTGAATCACTTCTTCGAACCAGCGGGAAGTGTGCGACCGTACCATTTGTATCAGACAAACCTGTGCTAAAAAGGGTGCAGGGTTTTTTATGGAATTAAGGTATAAATTAATTAAGGCATTGGAATATTTATCCAGATAGATACTGTCAATCTGAGTAGGATCCCCGAGTACGATCAATTTTGTATTTTCACCCAGCCGTGTGCCCAGTGTACGCATTTGGAAAGGATTGGCATTCTGAGCCTCATCAAAAATAACTATCGCATCAGCTAAATCAGCTCCGCGCACATCAGCCAGATTTATCAACTCGATCATTCCGGAATCCAGTAATTTTTGATATCCGGCATCATCGGTCCCGGTATCTTCGGTACTGAATTGGCGCAGTTTTTCAATAAACGGCCGCATCTTGGGGATCAGTTTGCGTCGCAAGGAACCGGGCAAAAAACCGATATCTTCACCTAAGCGGCTTTTAGTAACAATCGGCTTGATTAATTTTATACTTTCATATTTCTTCTCTTTCAATACTTTTTCCATAGCCGCTGCCATGGCGATATGGGTTTTACCGGTACCAGCTCGTCCGATAATAATTTGTACCTTGATATCGTCATCAAGAGCCTGATACATACAAATAGCTTGTTCAAAATTGTACGTATAATTTTTTTCGTCCAATGCTTTAGGGGCAGTACCCAGGACTTTGATCGAGTGGTAATCTATATACTGTAATGTTTCACCTTTACGAATCCCCAGACCAAAAAACTCACCGGAAGCATCGTTTAGAACAATTCCTTCATTCTCACGCAGGCGCCATTTTTTCCGGTAGGGTAGATTCCATTTGTTGCCCTCCTTGGCGGTAAAGATCTCATTGATTTCTTCTACACTGAGGGTAACCTCTTTGGTTGTTTGAAAAAAACTGGTCAGATATTCTTCACTGATTTTATCGTGCTTATAGTCTTCGGTGTGTATGCCTAAAGCACGGCACTTAATACGCAGATTACGGTCCTTGGTAACAAAAATAAAGTCACGGTTTGGAAAATTTTCCTTTAAACCCAGCACTTGTGCCAGCATGGAGTTGTCTTTATATTTCAGATCCAGTTCTTCGGGAAAAGATTTTGATACATATCCAGTTAAATAGGATAAGAGTCCTTCTTTGCCATTTGGAATCGGAATACTCATATTGTCGACCTGGCGGGAACTTAGCATTTCAAGTTTCTGGCTAAGATCCCTGGCGTTAAAACCAATGCCCGGATCGTTTTTAATTGCATCAATTTCTTCAATGGTCAAAAAAGGGATCAGCACGATATGTTCATCAAAACGGAAAATGGAAGCAGGATCATGCAGCAGAACGTTCGTATCTAAGATATAAACACGTCGTAGATCTTCATTCTGCAGAAAACTCAGGTCAGTAAAATTTTTATTCATATGGATTTTCTATTCAATTTATTTGTCACGCTTACTCAATTCAAGTAAAATTTTGATACCTCTTGAACAGGAATGGGCATAAATGCCGAAAAAAAGTGTTGAACACTCGGCAAAATATATTAACTTTAAATTTCTGGAACTGCTTCACGGCAGTTACTAAATTTACTAAGTTACTGATTGCCAGATGTAATGAAAATTAATGTTGAATTATTATCACCTGCAGGAAACTTTGAAAAACTGAAATACGCATTGGCTTATGGCGCTGATGCCGTATATGCAGGTATCCCTAAATATTCACTGCGTGCCCGTGAAAACGATTTCACAACCGATCTCCTTGCGCAGGCCATCGAATACTGTCATCATTTAAATAGAAAAATCTACTTGACCCTGAATATTTTTCCTCATAATCGCAAGATTGAAGCGGTTAAGATGGCCTTGACCTGGTTAGCCCAACAACGACCGGATGCGATTATTGTATCTGACCCTGGTGTCATCCTGCTGACCAAACAATGGTGTCCCCAAATTCCGCTACATCTCTCCACACAGGTTAATACGGTAAATTGGGTCAGTGTCAAATTCTGGAAGGAGATCGGTGTGGATAGAATTATCCTGTCACGGGAATTAGCGATCTCCGAAATTGCCGAGATCAGGCAAAAAGTGTCTGATATTGAATTAGAATGTTTCGTTCACGGTTCAGTTTGTGTTGCTTACTCGGGCAGGTGTTTACTCTCCAATTACTTTAATTTCCGAGATCCCAATCAGGGCACATGTGCCAACAGTTGCCGTTGGCTGTACCGACTTTATCAGGATCACCCGAATTCGCTGGAGGAGTATCAACCACTGAGCGGTAGATATTATCTGGAAGAAAACGAACGTCCCGGTCAATTGATGCCTGTCGATGAGGATGAACACGGCACCTATATTATGAATGCCAAGGATCTTTGTGCCATTCGCTTGCTCGATCAACTCGCTGCTGCAGGTGTAAACAGTTTTAAAATTGAAGGTCGTTCCAAATCGGTCTATTATGTCAGTGTAACTACCCGGGCTTATCGTCAGGCAATCAATACTCTACTAGCCGGAGGATCTTATAATTATGCAGCGGAGCAGGAGTTGTTCAGTGTAGCTAACCGTGAATATAGCAGTGGATTCCTGGAGGCTAATCCGCGATCTTCAAGCGAGAATTATTTTGAGAGCCAGCCAGCTAATTGTACGCATCAGTATTGTGGCATCGTACGTAATCTAGATTCGCAAAGCAAGTTGATGCAGGTAAGCGTGCGCAACCGCATCCACAGTGGTGAAGAGTTAGAAATAATCACACCAGGGTGCAACCAAATTTTCAAAGTGGAAGCCGTTTATGACCTGGCTGGTGAGAAGGTTGAGATAGCTCATGGTGGCAGCAGGGATGTTTTAATACCCTGCCAAAACCCTGCGGGTGAATATGCTTTGCTGCGCAGAAAATTACAATGTTGAGTTATTGGTTTCTTTATCTTAGCTTTACTGGTATTTAATATAGAACAAAACTCTCAATCGATTTTTCCTGATGCAATGAACTCTCGTCCTTAATTAGCTGAAAGAGACAATTAGTCAGGAGAGGAAATATACTATGTCTGGTTATAATCATAACACTATCCAATCTCAGCCGGAATTAGCACCGATCTTACCTGTCGGAAGCGAATTTGCTGCCATAATAGATGCATTGCCGAATGCCCTTATAACTATAGATCAAGAAGGAATTATAACGTCGGCTAACCGGGCATTTTTAAATTTACTGGACCTTGGTCAGGATTATTTTTCTAAGAAGATATCAGTGTACGATTTGTTGCCTTTAAACGAGGTTGGAGCAGAAACTTATTTTAAAAATTTGGTTGAGCAATGTCAACCATTTGATTTTGATTCCCTAATCCTTCGGAATAAAGAGGGAGAAAAGTTATTTTTACAATGTCAGGGTATACCTGTTTATTCCAGCGAGCAGCAGTTATTATATTATTTATTACTATTTACAGATATAAGCAACCGCAAGAAATTAGAGGAGCAGTACCGTCAGGCGCAAAGGTTGGAAGCCATCGGTAAATTGGCCGGAGGTATTGCCCATGATTTTAATAATATATTGACTGTTATTCAGGGCCATTGCGCCAGACTGACCCTGAATATGGATGAAAACCATACCGATTATGAACATGTTCGTCAGATCGATATCTCTTCAAAACGTGCTGAATCGCTGATCCAAAAATTATTAGCTTTCAGCCGGCAACAATTATTGCAGCCAAAAATTCTGGATCTAAATCAACTGATCCAGAATATGAAGATCAGACTGGAACAAATTCTGGGTGAAAAAATACAGTTGATCCTGGCTTTAAAGAATATTCATGGAAATATAAAAGCCGATCCGGCTCAATTAGAGCAAGTTTTAATCAATCTTTTATTGAATGCCCGGGATGCCATGCCCGAAGGTGGTAAAGTTATAATTGAGACGGTGAATGTTATTCTGGATAGTGCTTATATTAAAAAACGACCGATGGTTAAACCGGGATCCTATATCATGCTGGCCATCAGCGACACCGGTATGGGAATGAATGATAAAATTAAAGCACATGTTTTCGAACCTTTTTTTACTACTAAAGATAAAGGCAAAGGTACCGGTATGGGCTTAGCGACAGTTTACGGGACGGTGAAACAGAGTGATGGATTTGTCTGGCTATACAGTGAAACCGGGAAAGGGACGACGGTTAAAATATATTTACCACAATTTGATGAAAAAATCGAGGTGGTTGAAAAAACTGTAAGTAGCGATCAGAGTTTGCGTGGTTATGAAACCATCCTGGTGATTGATGATGAGAAAGAAGTACGCGAATTAGTCAGTGACATGCTGCGCTTCTATGGTTATACGGTTCTGGAAGCTCCCAATGCCAGTAATGCGTTTGTTATCTATGAAAAATATAAAAACTCGATTGACCTGATTTTAACGGATATTGTTATGCCGCAAATGAGCGGAATAGAATTTGCCAATAAAATCCGGCCGGTTTATCCGCGTAATAAGTTTTTATTTATGTCAGGCTACACCGATACGGTTCTGACAGAACAAGAGTTGTTAAGAGATCAGGTGCATTTTCTGCAAAAACCATTTAATGCCGTAACCTTGATGAAAAAAATTCGTACCGTGCTGGAAAAGAATAACGATTAAATGCAGGTTCAACATCAGGTTATTATATACCGCTCTAGATTGTCATAAACAGCGGATCGCTTGAAGTGTGCCAGATCAATTTTTGTTCAAAACAATTTACCAGATAGGAAATAATGCGTAAAATCCATGAACTGGTTGTAAAGAACGGGAGACCGCATTTCTGCCATATTGACAGAATTTAAAACCAGGTGAATTTTCATGAAAAATGTAATCAATTGATTATATAAAAGTTACCTTTCTTCTAAATTGTTGGCATTTTTTTTGTAGAACTTATATTAGCTGTATAAAACAGGAGAGAATATGGCGCATACTCCGGGTGATAAAAGTGTGGAATTGAAAGAAGTTCTGCCAATTATGCCATTAAGGAATACGGTTGTGTTCCCGCATCAGGTTATACCTCTGGCCGTGGGCCGGCAACGATCGCTGAACCTGTTGAAATATATGGATGATGAAAACCGTATTATCGGTTTGGTGGCCCAACGGGATGGGAATATTGAAGAACCTAAAGTTGAGGATCTGTACGATTGGGGTACTGCGGCAATGATTCTCAAGAAATTTAAAATGCCAGATGGTAGTGAACAACTTATTGTACAAGGGATGTACCGGATTCATATTATTGGTTATGCCCAGCAAGATCCACATTTTGAAGCAACTGTTTTACCAGCTCAGGAAACGGTGCAGCGGAACGTGGAAATTGAAGCCTTAATCAATAATTTGAAAATGCTTTTCCAGAAAATCGTGGATCTATCACCTTACTTGACCAGTGAACACCGCGTAATGGTACTAAATACTGAAGATCCAGCTAAGTTAACCGACATTATCGCCTCACAGATCAATTTCACTGTTAGTGAAAAACAGGAAATACTGGAAATTGTCGATGTTAAAACACGCTTGGAACGCGTCCATTATCTGCTCAATAAAGAATTGCAGGTATTAGAACTCGGCTCGAAAATACAAAGTGAAGTCCAGGGTGAATTAAATAAAACGCAGCGTCATTATTATCTTCGTGAACAGTTAAAAGCAATTAAAAAGGAATTGGGTGAATTCGAGGATGAAAGTACAGAGATCGAAGAATTGCGACAAAAATTAGCTCAGACTAAAATGCCCGAAGATGTATTTAAAGTTGCCGAAAAAGAATTAAACCGTTTGGCCCGCATGTCCCCGATGGCCAGTGAATACACAGTTTCACGAACCTATTTAGATTGGCTGTTAGAAATGCCCTGGTCCAAGAAAACCAAAGATCGTCTGGAAATTAAAGAGGCTGAGCATATTCTGGAAGAAGATCACTATGGCCTGGAAAAAGTCAAGAAACGTATCTTGGAATATCTGGCGGTGCGTCAGATAAAAGCAGAGATGAAGGGTCCCATACTGTGCTTTATTGGACCTCCGGGAGTTGGTAAAACCAGTCTGGGTCGGTCGATTGCCCGAGCCCTGGGCAGAAAGTTCTCCCGGATGTCCCTGGGAGGCGTTCGTGATGAGGCCGAGATTCGCGGACACCGCCGCACTTATGTCGGTGCTTTACCTGGACGTATTATTCAGGAGATCAAAAAATTGGGATCCAGTAATCCACTGATCATGCTCGATGAAATTGATAAACTCGGTATGGACTTTCGCGGTGATCCTTCTTCGGCTTTACTGGAAGTACTTGATCCGGAACAAAATTTTTCTTTTACCGATCATTATCTGGAAGTTCCTTTTGATCTATCCAAGGCTATGTTTATAGCCACAGCAAATATGCCGGATCCGATTCCCCCGGCTTTAAAAGACCGTATGGAGATTATTGAGATTAATGGTTATACAGAAGAAGAGAAATTAAGAATTGCTGAAAAATACCTGATTCCTAAACAACTCAACGCTCATGGTTTGAGCACGGATCAAATATCTTTCACTGCTAAAGCGATTCAGGTTTTGATCACCCGTTATACCCGTGAAGCGGGTGTGCGTAATCTGGAAAGGGAAATTGCTTCCATTGCCCGCGGGGTAGCGAAGGAAATAGTCGAACGAAAAGTGACCAATCGTAAAATTATACCGGCCATGATCTCCAGATATCTGGGTCCGGAGCGATTTTTCTCGGAAGTAGCCGAACGAACCTCCCGCCCTGGTGTGGCAACTGGTCTGGCCTGGACTCCGGTGGGTGGAGATATTCTGTTTATTGAAGCATCGAAAATGAAAGGAAAGGGTAATCTGAACCTGACCGGTAAGCTGGGTGAAGTGATGAAAGAATCTGCTTCAGCCGCCTTAAGTTATTTGCGATCCAATTGCGAAAAATATAAACTTGAAACCGATTTCCATGAAAAATATGATATTCATATACATGTTCCCGCCGGTGCTATCCCGAAGGATGGACCATCGGCAGGAGTAACCATGTTCACCGCACTTTATTCTTTATTTACCGGTAAATGTGTGCGCGGCGATCTGGCCATGACTGGTGAAATTACGCTGCGCGGTATGATTTTACCAGTGGGAGGGATTAAAGAAAAAATTCTGGCCGCTAAACGTGCAGGTATCTCCAGCATCATCCTGCCGGAAAAAAACAAAAAGGATCTGGAAGAAATCCCGGCACATAATATTCGTGATCTGAAATTTCATTTTGTGAAAGATATGGATGAAGTAATCAATCTGGCCATAGCAACCGATGAAAAAAAATAAGACAAGAACTCATTTTTAATCGCGTCCATTCTTCACCAACAAAGAAAATTGAGAATTTAGAAGAATTATAACTTCTTGAATATATTGGACTTATGTATTATTAATTAGAGTCCAATTTCCCTGAGAAAGTATTTATTAATTTTGACAGATACTGATAATTTGTGAAGCTAAAATTATACCCTGCTGATCGAGCTCATAAATTGTTTGGTATAATTAGCCAAAAAATTAGACGTATATAGATTTAGTTTTGAATTATCCATAAATTAACAACATCTTAAAAATAGTTTAAGGGAACAGTATTATGTCTCTTTCGTTTTAAATTGATAATACAATTGCATGTATCAGCTTATATCAAACAGGTTTGCTATATGATCATCAGCTGCTTTTCACCTTTTATGAAAATACATTTTCTTAAAATCCAAATTTATCTGACGCTTTTTGTTATTTGCTCGATTTTGTCAGCACAGGATTTTGAGCCAAGCGCTGAGACTCCTTTTGACACAAAGCGCCAGGCAGGCTTGGGTTTTGCCATGGCTGAATCCGGATCCAGTTTGGGTCTGTTTATGACCTGGCCTCTTTTACCCGATTTTCATTTTGGTGTGGGATTTGACGCATTTCTACTACGGGATTCAAAACAATTAGATTTCTATGATTACTATTATGGAATGCCTTATACCATTAACAAACAGAATAATGTATACCTTTTTGATTTGATGGTTACCGCGAAAAGAAGGTTATTCAGAGAAGATCTATCTGATGACTTCAGGCCTTTTCTTAGCGTGGCAGTAGGCCCGATTTACGGGATGAACTACCCGGAAGTTAATACCGATTCCGGGGCTTATCAGAAAAATGATGAATTTGCCTGGGCCTTCGGGGGATATGTTGGATGTGGGATTGATTTTAGTGTCAAAGCGAATAGTATGGTTTCCATTCGTGCTCAATACCGGATCATTCCATTTCCTGAGAAAATAGGTGAACGCAGTAACCATTCAATGTTTGAACTTCGATTTGAAATAGCACAGAGGTTTTAGCGCGATTGGACACACTGGTCCGTTTTTTGGTTCTCAGTAGCGATACCAAGCAGAAATTAGTCTGTGAACTCACCGAAAAATTCTATTTAGCCGGAAAAAAAGTAGTAATACTGGTCAAGAATACCGAGCAAGGAAATGAATTCGATCACTTGCTATGGATCTGGAAACAAGCAAGTTTTATTCCGCACATATATAACCAACATTTAAGTTATAAGATCTTAGAACCTGTTGTTTTAACTACTCACATTGAGAATAATCCCGGATTCGAGATTTTACTTTTGGCCCACCCTGTATCACTCGATACGGTACTTAAATTTAAACAAGTGATTGATTTCGCAGAGAAATATGATTCCACGCTTTTAAATTCCAGTCGCGACCGTTTTAAGGTTTATCGGGATAATAATCTGAAGGTGGAAACCTGGCAACCGGGTGATTTTTTAATAACAGATTTTAAATAAGGAGTATAGCGGATCCTGAACATTTGCCCTGCAACTGGCAATTTCCCTTACCCCACGATTAAAACAAGTACCTGTGCACCGGTTTAAAAAAAATAAGAGAATTCTGGTGAAACGGCCCAATATTTGCATTAAATATTATTGGATATAGAAAGTGGACTGAATTAAACGAACGGAAGTCAACACGAATGAATCCAGATATTTTACCTGATTTAAATATACAACAGTTAACAGCGGTTCAACAGCCTCCGGGTCCCGTTTTAGTTTTGGCCGGACCCGGTTCAGGTAAAACCCGTCTGCTGGTCTCGCGAATTGCCTGGTTGATCAGACAACAGGGAATAGAGGCGGACAAGATATTGGCGGTTACCTTTACCAATAAAGCCACCGCTGAGATGAAATCCAGGCTGTATCAACTCATTGGTCAGTCAGCCGAGCAGGTAACCATAAGCACTTTTCATTCCTTTGCTCTGCGTTTACTGCGTAAGTACCATCAATATCTTGAATTGAGCAAATATTTTTCAGTTGCCACCCCCGATTACCTCAGACACTTGTTGAAGAATTTGTGTGAACCATACGTCCGGGAAAATATTGAAGCTAAAGTCAGCGGGATGTTACTGGCATTCTCAAATCATATAATGAAGGGCAAAGAGTTACCATCTTTTACCCGTGAAAGGTATACAGAATACATTTATCATTTAAAAAAGCATCACTTGATCGATTTTGATCATATTCTGGTTCAGGCGCGGAAATTACTCGGTGATTATCCCGATATTTTAAAGGAATATCAGTTTTTATACCCCGCCATTCTGGTTGATGAATTTCAAGATACCGATCCGGTACAATATGATGTTTTAAATATGTTAGCGGGGAAACATAAAAATATCTTTGTAGTAGCTGATGATGATCAGTCGATTTATTCCTGGCGTGGAGCTAATCCGGAAAATATCAAAAGATTTATAACCGATTTTAAAATAAAACCATTTTTTCTGGAGATCAACTATCGCAGCGGCCAGAATATATTAGACTGTGCGATGCGCATTATATCTAATACTGAAAGAATCGAACCAGATAAATTCCTGAAAATCGAAACCGGACGAGCAGATAAAGTTGAAGTAAAATTTTTTCTGACCGATTTAGAAGAGATAGATTACATTTTAAAGAAAATCATAACCTGGCAACAACAGGGTTTGGAATATAAACAGATCGCGGTGATTTATCCATTTCACCGCATCGGTCAGAGTATCGAGGATTTCCTGATAAAAAATCAAATCCCCTATCAGATGGCTGAAGGAAGAAGTTTTTTGGATCATCCGTATCTCAATAAAATACTATTATATTTATGCCTGGTCCGCGATATCCATGATCAGGTTGCTTTGGAGGAACTCACCAGTGCGGAAATGGGACAATCGCTTTATAATTTCATTAAAGATCAGGTCAGCAAACGTAAACTTACATTTCGAAAAACCCTCTCGCAGTTATATCAGGATGAAGAAAAATCTATCAGCTTAGAGACAAAGTTTAAACTGCGCCGGCTGGTAACACACATTGCTAATCTATTTAATTTAAAATATTTTTTCACATTGTCTAAATTAATCGATCAAATCAATTCATTACCTGAGCAACAACAGAATTCCTTCCTGACTCGTTATAACATACATCTGGAATCTATCGCAAATTTAGAAAATATCCTTGGCAACCTGACCCTGCCACCGGACCAGTATAATTGGTGCATTTATCACCCCGATAAAAGAATTAGTTTCTTAGCCGGTGAATTAATTACGGCATTATTACAACAACCGGTATCATTGTCTCCTAACCATAATCAAAATAAAGATCTCCAGCACTCGGTACTTTTAGAGTTTGAGCCGTCAAAACAACAGGATGAATATTTTAGAGTCGTACAGCTAGATAAACTCAAAAATGAGAAACGTATCGGCAGCCTCGCGATTTTATTTAAATTTTTGCAGTGGTATACAACACAGCATGATAAGGGTTTGTTAAATCGTTATGTGGTTTTGGATTTAGAAACTACAGGTAAGGATGCAAACTCATGTGCCGTGGTGGAATTTGCCGCCGTATTAGTAGAGGATGGCAAAATAATTAAAGAAATGACTGTTTTGATTAATCCAGAGCAATCCATTTCTGCGGGTGCACTGGCCGTTCATCACATCACGGAGCAGATGGTACGGGAGCAGCCTAACCTGCGACACTATTGGCCTGAAATCAAATTATTTCTGGGTGATGAACTATTAGTGGCGCATAATGGATTTAGTTTTGATTTTATTATTCTGGATCGGATAGCTAAACAGTTGGATGGACAAAAATTGAGCAACAGACGTATCGATACATTGGCTATCGCCCGTAATCTGTATCCTGATCTATCCAATTCTGTGGATAGTTTAATGGAACGGTTAGAAATCAAGAATTCGGTCCGTCACCGGGCTCTGAGTGATGTGTATATTCTGACAGAAATTTTTCAAAAATTGCAGGAGGAGCAACTGGCCCTCAGTAGAAAACTTTCACTGGAATCATTTCTGGATTATGTTGCTCTGGGGAATTTTCTGGAGCATACTATCGAAAAGAATGAAGACCGCATCTTTTTCATCAATGGCGCCAGAAAATTAATCACGAACTATTCACAGATTCTAAACACCTTTTGCTCGGAGTTCAGGCTAAATGAAGCTCAATTGCTGTCCGACATCCATAAAAAATTATCCGAGTTGAATCCATTCGCAGGTAATCTTAACCGTCAGGAACAGTTGTTGATCAAGATAAAAGCAATGACGCATCAATATGATCACCTGCCTGTTGATGAAGCGATTGCCCAGTTTGTCAGTGCTCTTTCCCTGAATAATGCCCAGGATGAGCTGGAAGATATCAATGCAGTTTCGTTATTAACCTATCATGCCGCCAAAGGTTTAGAATATGAAAAAGTAATTATTATGGGATTGGAGAATAATAATATGCCCGGATATCACGCTCTGCGCGAAGAGGACGATGATGACCGGCCATTGATCAAGAAAATGGAAGAACAACGCAGATTGTTATATGTGGGCATAACCCGGGCTAAAAATGAATTGATACTAACTGTGGTTAAAAATCGTGGAGGATGGCAACAGGAATATTCTCCGTTCATCAAGGAATTACAGTTGCCTTATACCACAGGTTGATTGTATGGATATTTATTCTTCCAAGCCACTATCATCATTAATAATACAACTTGCCTCAGAATGAATTATATTATATCAATACAGCAGCAAGATAATATGCTAAAATGATTGGCGGTTATAGTTAAAGGAATCGATGATCATGTATCCGGACAGATCCTTACCATTAAAAAAGTGGAATGTATTAAATAAAGATTATGCCAAATCACTGCTTGACGTTTTGCTCCAGAACCGTAATTTGACCCTGGAGCATCTTACAGAATTTAAGTTGTCTGATCGATTACATGATCCTTTCCTGTTAAGCGATATGAATCTTGCTGTGGATCGAATTGTGACCGCGGTGGCCCAGGGAGAAAAAATAGGAATATTCGGGGATTATGATGTTGATGGGATTATTGCTACAGTGCTAATGGTGAAATTTTTTGAAAAAATCGGTAAACCTGTTTCATATTTTTTACCCAGTCGTCAGAAGGATGGTTATGGTTTACGCATCCAGGGAGTACAGCAGGCCCT
>CAYSHN010000046.1:0-13254 GCA_964430815.1 uncultured Calditrichota bacterium
AAATAAACCATCAGGTTATACCACAGAGACCTTCAGCTTTGATGCCTCGGCAAGCAGCGATGTAGAGGACGGCAAGAATGACTTGCTGGTAAGGTGGGACTGGGAAGGTGACGGCAGATGGGATACAGAGTACAGCGCTGCTAAAACAGCAAATTACCAGTATATAAACCAATAATCATGCCCAATTTAGTCACGGCCTGATCCTGATTATTTTTTAAAATGATAGCCTTGACTAATTCGAAACGTGGTATTTTTACGGTTTGACCCGAACTGAGAATAATCAGTGTATCGGATTTAATTCCTACCAGGAAACCGGAAACCGGCACCTGATCCAAGGAGTATACTATTATTTGATGCATTTTAGTTTGGACAGGTGGAGTAGATGAATCTTGCGACTGCCTGAAATTAGCAGACGGATTATTGAAAGTAAAACCATATACAGGAAAAAATAAACAGCTGAGGATTAAGAAAAATATTACTGTAATTTTATATGTCATTTTAAATCCTCCTCTGTAAGTATAACGGTCATCCAATATGAGCCGGGAGAATATTATTAGTCCGATCCGAAAATATTATTCCATTCTTTCTCCACCGACTCGAATATTATAGGAAACGTTCTTTTTCTCAGATCGACAGTTTCATTCAGGAGCAGAGAGGCACAGGGTTTGTATACTGGATGAGGTACCGCTCTTCTCATTTTTTGCCAGATCGTATCGAACTCATCCCTTAAAATATTACCGAAGGATACCGGCACAAAGACGCAGGGGGTGACATTACCTGAACTGTCAATATAAAAATGCGAAAGCCCGGCCATCAAACAACCCTGGTTCTCCGGATTTTCAAGGAAGTGTGGATAGTAGATAAGGGGATAATTTTTAAACTCTTTAGCAGTATTACCCTTGATATAAAAATCTTTCAATATTGAGCACTCTTCCTGGTTAAGCAGATATCCATCATCGAATGAAAGGAGACCCCCACACGGTCGAGGCTCAAGTAATTGGATCATACTGACATTCAGGTTTTTAACCAGATTAAAATAAGTCCATAGATCGTTGGAGCGTATTAATTCCCGGGTAGCGCATAGATTGACATAGGTTAGAATACCTGCTTCATTGAGGCAGGCGAGTGCCTTGATGGCCATTTTAAAACTTCCCGATCCTCTGAGTCGATCGTGGCGAATGGGATCCGCATCATCGAGACCAACAGCCGCTGCCTCTAAGCCGGCATCTTTCAGAGCCCGGGCTTTTTCCGGGGTTACGCCGTATCCTGAGGTATGGATGTGAAATTCTGTTCGGGTTAAATCGGCTGTCCTTAACAGCAGCAATAGATCGTTAAATCGTTGCATGGGTTCCCCGCCGGTAAGGATAATAATATTTACACCTTTCTGTTGAATTTGCTTGATCAGGTCAGCTAAAACTGCAACGGAAATTTTTTCCTCTTCCTGCAGATTATATTTTTCGTAACAATGTTGACAGCGTAGAGGACACTTATTAGTAACCGCCAAAAAAACCTGGTCAAGATTCCTTTTTTGGGATGTTCCGTACGATGAAAAATTCAGTCCGCCACTGGCAACCATTCGGTCGAAAGCGGGAGACGGAAAACTGGGTACGACCGGGGAAGAATAAAAGCGATCTCCAAATTTAATACTTTTATTGAGTTTCCACTTTTTTCTTAGTCGATAGTTACTAAAAATACTGGTGTTTTTTATTTGTATTCTATCATGGTATTTTAAACCTGGTGTAAACAGGTATCGATTAATCAATCCTATCAGATTTAAAAAACTGACTTTCCATCCGGAATAAAAATGGGGTATATATTTATTTGAATTCATTTCCCGATTCATAATTTATCTGTTCCGGAATCAAACCGGTGATTCAGTGTAAAACTTAATCACCGGATTCCCTCTGGTTATTGAAATTATCTCACTAAAACCATCTTGCGGGTGAACTGCTGCTGTCCGGCGTTTAAGCGATAAAAATAAACACCGCTGGCTACAGTTTTACCGGTTTTATCGGTCCCGTTCCAGGTGAACTCATGCTGGCCTGCAAGTAAACGGTCGGAGACGAGTTCACATACCCGCCGGCCCATAAGATCATATATATCCAGCGTCACCATGGTGGATTGATGTAAATAAAAAGGAATAACCGTTTGTGGATTGAAAGGATTGGGATAATTAACACCGAGTTCGAATTGAATACAAATACCCTCAGGATCAGGAATATCAGTTGGCTCTAAATATTCCAAAACTACCTGATAAACTGAAATAGTATCGATATTCAGGTTTTGAGGAGTAATCTGGAATAAATTCACTAAATATCCGGCAACCTGGTCACTACTGACTATTTTGTACAGACGTTCAGGTTCCACAGCGTTTCCCTGAATGGTGATATTAACCAATTGTACCATATCCTCTGGACTGGCTATTTTAATTTTATAAGATAATCCGCTACATTGTAATAAATAGTCCCAATAATTTATACTGGGGGTGCATATCGCAGCCAGGGCATCCATAACACCGAGTAATTCAGCACCATATAGGTCGAAGGTGGCCAGACGAAAACCCAGTCCATCTCTTTCATCGTAACCGTAGGAATAGGTACGAAACAGATCATAAGGAGTAACCCGACCGGGATACAATCCTTCAACTATATGGCCGCAGGCCTCAATGGCCAGATCGGCATTACCAGCATAATGCAACATGGCGGTGGTAATCAGATTACCCATGGGGGTATCCAGAGTATCCTGTTCGTTACCTGAAGGATAGGGGATATCAGGATATCCAGCCATTTGATCGGCGGCACTAAAGAGCTCCCGGAACGGATCACCGATAACCGGTTCATACTTAGTCTCGATTAGGGGTATAAAACTTTCCACCATAGCATTAATGGAGGCCTCGACCGGAGTCTGATCGTTGATTTCCTGTAAAGTATAATTAACCAACCGGGTGGAGTCGCCGTTAAAGACTAAGGTGGCTTTACCTGCATAACGATAATATGAACCGGCCTGGATGATTGGAATGCCATTAACATAAACCGGTGCGGTGGTTGTGTCATGGCTGTGGGCACTGACAATCAGGTCGACGCCGCTAAGATATCCGGTGGCAGCCAGTTGCATATCATTGGTTAGACCGAGGTGGGACATCATCACTACAACCTGACAGCCGGCACCATCTTTAAGTGCAGCGATGGAACTCATGGCGATGGGAACTAAGTTGGTATCGATGAACACGGGTGCAGGATTGCTTTCAATATTGGCCGCAGGTGTAGTCAGACCAAAAAATCCAACTTTAATCTCTCCCCTTTGCTCAATAGCGGTAGTTCGCACGATCGATTTTAATAGTTGAACCGAATCGGGAATTACCGCATTGCTGCTGATGACGTTGAAACTGGAATCGAGTCCTGCACCTACCAGGACACCCCCTAGAGCAGTCGGTCCGGGATCGAATTCATGGTTCCCCAACAGCAGCACATCAAAACCCATGGCTTGCAGCAGTGGTAACTCGGCTCCTCCAAAGTAAGTATTAAAAAATAATGTACCAACCATCAAATCACCACCATGAACGGTGATAGGATTTGGTTCGGTCAGTTGCCAATTCCCGATAACACTGGCTGCACGGGCGATACCGCCGTATTTATCATTTCCGTACGGCAGTAAATTGGAATGGGTATCGTTAACATGTATGATAGTCAGCGTATCCAACTGGGCCTGGCAGGGCAGCACGGTCAAACACAAACAAATACCTGCCAATAAGATGAATTGTAAAAATCGTTTCATAAAACCTCCCTGGTTTACTAAGTATGAATTATAATTATTTGCGTTAAATATAGTTTTGATATCTAAATCAGAAGTCATGATTGTGTAAGAATCATGTCAAAAAAATGTCATAATAGACAATTTAAATTGTCCATTAATTTTGAATAAAATTCTCCTCAAAGTGTCATTCTGACGAGGAAGAATCTTTCTCTTTCAAAAAAAAGATTTCTCCTTTCGGTCGAAATGACAGTTCTGATTTGTAATTTCGAATCCCGATCCGGCAGCCGCCCGACGGGATTCAGAATGACGAATTAAACTTTTGATACACCCCTGGCTAAATCCGCAAATAAAAACGAGTGTTTATTTCACAAACTTATAACCGGCTTTGGGCAGTGTAAGTAAGTGTTTGGGTTTAGTTGGATCTGCTTCTATTTTTTTTCGTAAGGCAAGTATGTAATTATCCACCGTACGGGTGGTGGGGAATGCTTCGTAACCCCACACCTCATCTAAAAGTGCATCGCGGCTGATCACTTCCCCTTCGTGCTGGATAAAAAAGTGCAGTATTTCGAATTCTTTAGTGGTAAGTTGCAGTGGTTTATTCTTGTTACTGGCTTCCTGTTTAATAAAATCCAGGCAGATATCGGCAAATGAATACGTTTCGATCTGGGAACGCAGCTCAGTACCCCGGCGCAGCAGGGCTTTCACCCGTGCCTGTAATTCGCGGATCCCGAAAGGTTTAGTCATATAATCATCTGCCCCCAGTTCAAGTAACAAAACTTTATCGATCTCCTCACTGCGGCTGGTCAGAATCAGGATCGGAGTACGAAGTCCTTTCTGACGTAATTCCCGGCAAATCTCTTCTCCGTTTTTCCCCGGCAACATCAGATCAAGAATTATCAGATCAATATTTTCCTGTTGGGCCAGCTGGAAACCTTTTTCTCCGCTGGAGGCACTCAAAATAGAATAATGATCTGCCTGCAAACTGATCTGTAAACCTTTGGCAATAGTAGGATCGTCTTCAATGATCAATATTTTTTTCATATCAGGCTCCCAATGGCAAAATGATCGTGAAAGCAGTGCCCTGATCAGGCGCACTTTCCAATTTTATTTCACCTTGATGAGCGGCAATGATGTTCTTGACCAGGGCTAAACCCAGCCCAAGTCCGCTGAGTGATTGCACCTGTTTATTGCTTGAACGGTAAAATTCATTGAATACATGATTTTGCTCTGCAGCAGGGATTCCGAGACCTTTATCTTTTATACCAAGGTGAATATGCTGATCCTCGATGCGGGTCGAAATGGCCAGATATTTTTCTGCAGGTGAATACTTGATAGCATTAGCAATCAGGTTAGCGAAGGCGGAAATCATAGCATCTTCATCTGCTCTGATAGTCGTATCCTGATCTGTCAAATTTATCTCCAGTTGAAAACCATTCTGCTCCAGTTGTTGTTTGAATACATTCAGCACATGTTCAACCAGCCGGTTCAGGGTCAGAATTTCGAAGTGATATTCCTTGATACCACGGTCGATCCGTGAAAAATCCAGGACGTTTTTAATCATGCGGGATAGACGCATGCTTTCATTCTCGATTATACCTAGGTATTCACGCTGTTCCTTGGATAATTTTTCATTCTGCTGTTGCAGCATCTCGGAAAATAAGTGGATAGAAGTAAGCGGCGATTGTAATTCATGTGCTACCAGCGAGATAATATAAGAACTGATTTCCTTCAGACGAGTCTTCTCTTCCCGCTCGATGATCATACGTTCCTGTAATAACAATCGATCCAGAATTTCTGCCGCTTGCAGGCAACCGGTACGCAGTAAATCTAACTCTGCTGCAATGAACCGTCCATGGTAAGGGGTGGCGCACAGGACTCCGTTAAAATAGGTGGTTTTAGTTAACAGCGGGATGCAAACGGGGAAATTAATCTGCTGCAAAAAGTCAGTCCTGGAAAAATCCACCTGATCCGGATGTAAATAAACTGATTTTGGTAAAGCAAAAATTTGTCCTGACGAAATTAATTGCTGCAGATCTATACCGGGAAAGGAGAACTGTACCGGTGTATCGGTACGGGAGGAATATTGCAGTTGTAATGTATTACCCGCCACACGGTATAAAGCCAAATGCTGATTAGGTACAAATCGGCTCAAACTTATAATCAACTGCCGGCATAGATCTTCGCTGTTCCACATATTTTCCAGATCGGTATTTATAGCACGGACCGCCTGACGGTAATTCTCCCGGGCTGAAAAAAACAGATCGTTGATTATTTTCTGTAAACCCCGCCGCAAAGGATTGAAGATTATGGCTACAAACAGGGTGGTCAGCAGCAGAAACAGGTAATCATCGAATACGATCTCGCCTCCGATTACCGATATTACCATCAAGACGGTAACGATATATATAGCACCGAGTAAAAAAGTCAGCAGGCCATACACCAGAATGCGATTGATGATCAGATCAATATCCAGCAGACGATACTTGAGAATAGCCAGGGTAAAGGTAAAGGGGATAAACAGGAAAAAAATTAGGGTAAACTCTTCTCTGATCAATCCACCATGGCCCAGGATTTGGGGTAGAATGCTGAGTAATAAAAAAGGGGTAGCCCCGAGCAGTATTCCCCAGAAGATCAAACGCAAACGGCGCTGATCTTCAACCTGCTTGCTGGTACGATAGGAATAGTAAAAATTGAATAAACTGGCACCAATAAAGACATAAAGGAAAATGTGTAAAATATTGAATAAGAACTGGAATCGCGCGTAATCTGTAACTGAGTAATAATATATTGCCCGTAAATGAAATAGAACTATAAAACAAGTGAAAATAGTAACCGGAATAAAGATCGAGAACGATTTCCAGAATTCCAATCTTTGTCTGGGGAAAATGGTAGAAAAAAAGAATAAACCGCTGACAGTCGTCATATAAAAAATCAGGAATAAGGATCGGGTCACATAGGGGAATATATTATCGTGAGAGATAAGACCCGTAGTCAGCATGGTGACAAATCCAAAGGAAGCCAGGATCCAATGCAAAGTGGCGGTGCTAAGTGAGGGCGGACCTTTGAGTAAGACAAAAATTGCCACGCACCAGGTGAGCAGACCGACAAAGAAAATAATGAATACATAACGAAAAGACTGGTGATAGGGAATCAGGGTGATACTGGTCGTATCGGTCTTTCCCTGACGTTGAAAGGTAATAGTAACCAGGTTTCCGATATTCGACATTTCAGCCAGGAATTCGGTTATTTCCGGAATATTGAAGGACAGTGTATCCCAGGCTATCACCTGATCACCAATCTGCAATTCACCACTGGCTAAAGGATCATGTATTTTATCAACGAATAAACCATGACTATCTTTGATGAGATGGAAAGGTACCATAGGGCGATTAAAAACCGCTGGTAAATGCAGTAAACAGATAATCACTATGATCAGGTTTATAGCTAGATATAAACCGATCCGTTTTGAAATTTTTATCATTCTTATATACTGGTGTAGCTCTAATCTAATGCCAAATAAGTACTAAAAGGATTAGAAGATCTTCTATAATAATATATTACATGAAATTTTAGACGTTTTCCAGATAATTATTATTTAGCTACTCAAATTAAAGCAGAATTGTCCATATTGACTCAATCAGGATGGTTTGCGGACAGTTGCCCCCAGAGCCAGTGCGGCGGAGATCAATACGATGTTTTTTATAATATATTGTCCCTCTAAGGTAGGAGCATAGGGAATATGGGTAAAGGTTTCAATCGGAAAAAGAAACAGCGGAGTGATGGTTCCCAGCATCTGCAGGAAGAGAAGTAGTAGAATGAATCGCATCCAGAAACCAAAAATAAGACCAATACCGATCAGGGTTTCCCAGCAGGCCAGGATAAATAGAGAAGTAGCAGGAGAGATCAGGTCAAAGGTGAGTTTAGAAATGGTGGCGGTAGCGAGTTGCTGCGCTGGGCTGAGTTGAGGAAAAAATTTTAAAAATCCAAACCAGAAGAAAATGATCCCCAGACTGATACGCAGCAGTTTCAGGCCATAGTCCGACATGAAGCGAACTATCTTCTTATCCAGGAGATCGAAATTTTTTTTAAGATCATCGATCATAATTAAGTTTACCTCAAAAAATAATTCTGTGCAATTACTTCAACCTTGCCGAAATGATTAATCTAACAAAAATTAGAATTCAACGAAAACTCGTTGTTCCTTTCCTTATAGTTCAATTTGCAACTTATTTTTATTAAGAATTATTGCATTATTTTCTATTTATTTCTTCACTTTGCTATTGCCCTATGTCGTATTTGACGTAAGGGATAGACTCGTGTATACGAAAGGGAAAATCTATTGATTATTAGACAAGTCCCTACGGGGAGGGTATAAGAGTAGGTGCAAGCTAATAGTCATTCCCGCAAAATGTGCACCTTGCTTATGACCACCTCGGAGGTGGTCGGTTAGAAATAAAAAAGCATCCGGTGCGCGCAATCACCGGATGCTTTATGGATTCAGGCAGAGAATGCCTGTGGGTGTTCTTGAAAGGCACAAAGTGAAGTCTTAAGAATTCACTTTATTTTAACTTTGTGCCTCTGTGCCTTTGTTCCTTTGTGCCGGCTATAGCCTAAAAGTCACACCAGCCAGGATCCGTGTAGTAGTAATCGATTCGTCTGTTCCACCGGGTGTATAGATATCGACACTTTGCCGTTTGGTTTTACTCCAGGTCATGCCAACATCCAGAAAAGTAAATCCGTCAATATCATACCCGAAACCGGCACTGTAATAAGTCCGATCCAAATCGGAACTGGCGTCACACAGCGGTGAAGGCACCAAACGATAACCGCCTCTTAATCTGATTGGTGAGCTAGGAACCCGCACTTCACCTCCGGCTGCATAGGAAACAACCGACCTGAATTGTTCAGGAAACAGTTGATTCTTGTCCAATAAATCATTGTAGTTGTCATCTAACATGAATCCGTCCGGTATATCAAAACGTACCTGTGACCAGTCACGATAGTCCAGGGAAGCGGCGATCTTGAAAAGATTCAGATCCACAGCGGCACCGGCACTGAATTTATAGGGATAAGTAACCAGATATTCCCATTCACCTGTACCGTAATCGTATTCATCTATATCACCGTTATCAAATTCCAGCAGATCATTGCTGGCATAAGTATCTTTCACATGCAAGGTGGTCGGAAATTCAATGGTAAGACCCAAATTTAGATTGGGGGTTACTTTTATCAGACTACCCACCTTGACTCCCCAACCATACATATCTGTCAGGATCTGCTGATGCAGTTCATAATAGTTAAAATCACCCGGGAATTGATTATATATATTGTCCACATCTTCCTGGTTAAAATCTAACAGATATTCGCTTTTACCGGAATATATATTCAGCGCCAGACCTAATGAAAAAGTGGGCGATAACTGCATACCGCCGGCCAGAGTCCAGGCATTCAAATTGCCATCCTGGCTGACCGTTTCATTTTGTTGTACATCCTGGTCAAAAGGATAGAACTGGTATTCGCCAAATTCATCCTGCAATTCAAATTCCACACCGTTACTATTACGGTTATAACCATTAAAAGAGAGAAAATCGTTGTAATTTTTAAAACGATTATAACCAAAACCCAACACAAAACTTCCTTGGGTAGTCGGGAATTTATAAGCCAGGCCAAAAGATTGAAGTTTAGACCAACTACGATTATCCAGAGTAGTGGTATTATGGAACAATGCTTCATTCTCAAACCGTAAACTTGATAGATTAGCTGAGATTTCATGATTACCCAGTTGGGTTAATCCAGCCGGATTCCAGTAAGTGGCAGTATAATCGTCCGCTACAGCATTAAAAGCATTGCCCATACCCAGGGCCTTGGCGCCCACGCCGTCTTCGTTATCCAGTAAATTCACCGCCTCTTCTGGTGATTGAGCCAGACTCCATTGGAGCAGGGCTGCGGTCATGAATATTAGAGTGATATACTTTTTCATTTTAGGTTTCTCCATTCTATCAACTCAGGCACTTTAGCGCCTGTGTCCGCCTGAACCGGAGGAACTGGATCTGCTTGACCCGCCTGAACCACCGGAACTTGACCTGGTGGAGCTATGACCACTTGAGGAAGAACTACCGTGACTGCTTGATGGGGCCGAGTAAGAACGACCACTTGAACCGGAAGAACTTCTGCCCGAACTGGAGGAACTTCTCTCCGAACCGGAACTGGAACGGGTGACCTTTGAACCACCGCTGCTGGAGCCGGAAGATTTATTACTTGAACCGGAATTAGAACGGGTGACGGTTGAACGTCCGGTTGCGGATTTGCCGGAACTGGTAGATTTATTGCTTGAACCGGAATTGGACCGGGTGACAGTTGAACGTCTGTTTGCGGAGCTACCGGAACCGGAAGATTTTTTACTTGAACCGGAGTTAGAACGGGTAACCGTCGAGCGGTCGTTGTCGGAATCGGATGTATTTTTATTTGATCCAGAAGCCGGCCGGGTTACGTTGGACTGTCCGTTTGAAGAGCCACTCGAACTTGAATTTCTAGTATTACTATTTGCTTTCGTGGATGATGAGTCATTGCGTTTTATCGTTTCTCTCTTTCCGGAATTTTCCCTGGTTGTAGTAGTGTTTTCATTCCCGCTGCGCCGGATAGTTTCGCGATTACCTGAATTGGTAATTTCCTGTCGTTCCCCGACTCTAGTGGTCGATCCGGTACGGGTAGCGGTATTCTCTTTTTCCCGTGTTTTGATCGCCGTACTGCGATTGATATCTCTATCGCGGTTATTCTCACGGCTGATGTCTGTAGTTCTGATGTTAGTGGATACCAGTTCGCGGTTGCGGTCGGTTACTCCTACACGGCGTCCAGGCCGGTTGGTTAATTCCATCCGCTCGTTCAGATCCATTCCCCGTCTGGCCGGCAGATACTGTCCCCTTTTCACGAAAGGCCGACGCTCATAATTATAGGCATAGTGATAATCTGGTTCATAATACCAGACCGGATATCCCCATGGATAAGCAATCGGATAAGGATAGGCGACATAAGGATAATAGTAAGGATAATAATAATGAGGATAGTACCAGTACGGATCAAAATATCCCCAGCCGAAACCAACTGAAACATAATAGTCGGGTTCCCAGCACCACGGATCATAAAAGTAATGATTGTGGACATAATAATGATCATACCCGTCATCACCATAGGGGATGGCGTCGTTCGTTTCATACTGTTCAGCTTCGTCAGCAACTTCCTCTTGATAAACCTCTTCATCCTCATAACCGGTTTCCTGATGAACGAAGCCGAATCTGGTGTAACACCCTACCAGGGCAAAACTAGCCAGCATCACTACGGCTAAGGTTAGGAACCAGTTTAGTTTTTTCATTTTTTTTACTCCTTTACTTCCTTTATTATAACTGCTGCAAAATAAATGTACAATTACTATGCCAGGTATTTTCAAATATTATATATATTGTTTTTATTGAAGTTACATAAAAAATTTCACTGATGAAAAGGTGCTCCGAACAGAAATCTGTAAACATTGTTTACATCTGTGTGTAAACAATGTTTACTTTACCTTGGTGGGTAATTTATAGCGATTGATTTTTTTATGCAGGCCGGCACGGCTGAGGTGTAATTTTTCGGCTGCATGTAGAATGTTACCGTGTGTCTCCTGGAGGGCATGAAGTATCATTCGTTTTTCCAATTCCTCGACCTGAGCCTTCATGGGGTACTCCAGGATGTCTTTTTCGGGTAGTGAGAAGATTGGTGGCTGGTGGAAACGGGTTGACAGAACCTCGGGTGTGATGGCAGAATTATTATCGGTCAATGTTACAGCCCGTTCGATTTCGTTTTCCAATTCGCGGATATTGCCGGGGTAATTGGCCTGTATAAGTAGTTGCATCGATTCTGGCGTTATATCAGTTATGTTTTTGTTAATTTTTTGTGCATATTTTATAACGAAATGATGTATCAGATCGCTGATATCTTCACGTCGTTCGCGCAGTGGAGGAAGAACGATTGGAAATACATTCAAGCGGTAATACAGATCTTCACGAAATTTGTGTTCACTAACCATTTGTTCCAGATTTTTGTTAGCTGCAGCAATCACCCGCACATCCACTTTAATTGTTTTGGTGCCTCCAACCGGTTTGATTTCCCCTTCCTGAAGTACTCTCAATAGGCGTACCTGCAGCGCAGGTGAGGTATCAGCGATCTCATCCAGAAAAACAGTTCCGTGGTCGGCCACTTCGAAAATCCCTTTACGGTCTGCAACGGCCCCGGTAAAGGATCCGCGTGTGTGACCGAAAAGTTCACTCTCCAATAAAGTATCCGGCAAAGCACCGCAATTCTGGGCTACAAACATCTCGCCTTTACGGGGACCATTAAAGTGAATGGCCCGGGCAATTAATTCCTTACCGGTCCCGGTTTCACCAAGTAATAATACGGTGGTGGAAGTGTCGATGATCCTGGAAACCAACTTGAACACTTGCAGCATCCGCGGAGCATGTCCAATAATACTGCTGAAATTATATTCTCTTTTGATACTCTGTTTGAGTAGAACATTTTCTTGTTGTAGTTGTAAATTGGCTTCATGTAATTTTTGATTCAGTTCTTTATTCTCGCGCTGCAAATGGAATTTTTCCACAGCCCGGCGTATAATCAGTAATAATTCTTCCGGTTCCCAGGGCTTGGAGATGTAATAAAATATCTGTCCACGGTTAACAGCATCGATGGAAGCGGTGATGTCGGCATAAGCTGTAATCAGGATACGTATGGTATCCGGTTGCTGATCAAGGGCCCGGGAAAGAAATTCGACACCGGTCATCCCGGGCATGCGCTGATCAGCCAGAATGACGGTCACCTGTTGTTTAGCCAGGATCTCCAGAGCAGCCGAGCCACTAGCTGCTGTAAGAATCTGATATTCCTCTTTTAATAGACGCTCTAGGGCATTGAGGATTTCCGGTTGATCATCAACAATCAGGATCGTTTCTTTGTTCATAGCCGATTCTTTACAATGATAAAATAATAGACTGGTCTATCACTTTGACCGTGACAAGAATTGAGTATCATTCTGAGTGAATCTGTAATCCGCTCTGACCTATCCTGAGATTTATAGATCAAGAGAGTATTCCAATAGTTTATTTAAACCTAATCAGAGCAGAAATAATAATCAAGAAATACGTTTAATTATCACTAATGAAAGGTCATCATGCTTGGCCGTTTCATTGACGAAGTTGTGAATCGTGGTAAATATTCGCTGGGCTAGCAGTTCTGGAGAAAGATGGGCAAAATCGTACAGTAAAGCTTTTAGTCGTTCATCTCCAAAAAATTCTCCTGCACTGTTCCGGGATTCGATCAGTCCATCCGTATAGCCAATGAATATGTCGTCGGGCTGGAGTGTAATCTCCTGTTCTGAAAAAACCGTTCCCGCAGACAGGCCAATTGCTGTTGAACCTTTGGGCAGTTCGACGATAGTATCATTATGAATCAGTAATGGTGGCAGGTGGCCGGCAT
>CAYSHN010000047.1:0-13206 GCA_964430815.1 uncultured Calditrichota bacterium
CCTTCCCTCAAGATCAGGTTTTTCGTATGCTCTTTTTTCGATTTCAGGAACATATTCACCAAGATGACGCAAACATAAAACTGAAACATCAAATTTCTCTCTGTCAATCGTCTTACAAATATTTACTACCACTTGTTGCAGGCCACCGATAGCAAGATCATGAGTAATCAACATTAAACGAATTTTATTCATCGCATTTCTAAATATTGATAATTTTTCTTAGTTAACAACAGGTGTCCATTAATCCGTACGCTTTTACCAGTCTAAAAACCTAAACCGCATAATATGGATGATCCGGTTTCTTTAATTCCTTCACAACCTTAGCAGGATTACCCGCCACAATCGTAAAAGGTGGTACGTCGGATATAACCACTGCATTCCTGGCAACAATACATGCTTCACCCAATCGGACTCCTTTTGAAATTATGCATCCAGCACCAATCCAGGCAACATCTTCGATAATGATTGGAGAAGCCTCTGAGTATTCGGACCCATTTTCAGGATCCGGAATAGTGAGATTATCGGACACCATCTGAATCACATATTTTACTCGTTCTTCTGCATTCGTCGGAATACCATCATGATCGCAGATAATCGTTCCGTCCCCAATCCCCACATAATGCCCTATTTTGATATATTTCCGGCAATGAATTTTTGCTCTATCCTGAATGGATGAATAATTACCAATCTCAATTCTACCTTCAGATTTACAAACTAATAAACCATTTAATCGACAATGATGTCCAATAGTTATTCTATTTCTATCCCCGGATTCATTTTCTAATTGAGCGAGGAATCCATTTTCAAACATTTCCCCGATAATCGCGTACTTTTGAAAAATTTTTAGATTGCCCCGAAGTTGTTTTAACCGGTGAATTTTTCGTAGTTTTCCAAACATATTTATCCTCCCATGGTAAAAACAGAGGTTTATACCATTTTTGAAATTTTTCTGATTTGAACAGCCTTATATGGTTGCTGGTAAATCAAATAATTTTCCGGAATATTCCTGCTGACCACCGTTTTGGCTGAGATAACACAATCATCCCCTATAGTCGATCCAGGCATTATATATACACCATCACCAATCCATACATTATTACCAATTTTAATCGGCCTGACATCTTTTTCCTGAGGTGGCTTACTGGCACGCCGATCTTCTGCCTGGATGGAATGTCCCGCACAATCTTGTAAAGTGACACCTGAAGCAACCAGGCAATGTTCTCCAATCTCAAGTTTTCCTGAAATATCAAATGTAACTTCATGACCGATACTAGTACGATCACCGATATAAATCTCAGGGATTTCATCCTTGATAGAACCAAAAATAAAATTTACTTTTCCAAAAATTCGTACATTATCCCCAAGATGGATCAATCCTTTTCCAATTACAAAAGGCAAATAGGATCCTGCTTTAAAATTTTTACCCACTTTTCTGCATAGCCCCTTATATAATGGAGTAACCCAAAAAGTTGAGATACCCCAATAATAAAAAACTCGAATCATATTAACCAGGTACCATAACGGGCGGGCAATAATTACCGGTGCGGGTATAGTAAAATGCCTGGTGGCAATATAAATCTTTTTGATTAAATAATAGATTCCCCGATCACTTATTTTAATTTTAGTCCGAAGATTCATTTATGATCCTATTTTTTAACGATAAACTGAAAGTACTCATTCTGGCAATTTAGCAAGCATTTGCAACAGCAGATGATCCAAAATTTTATATCCCGTTTTATTAAGATGTAAACCGTCGGTAGTATAATCTGGATTTAAAAACCGTTTGCTCTCACTAATTCTAAGTTCTTTTTCCAGATCCAAAACAATTAAGTTATTTTCTGTGACATAAGAACGGATCCAGTCATTAAACTCGCCAATCCCCTTCATCCGGATATCCCGATTATACTCTTTTACTGATTTAAGGAAGACATACTTTTTTAACACTCTTTTAATTGAATCAACTAAAGGCATTTTTTCTGTTATCGGTACCACTGTTGCCAAGATAGGTGTGATATTATTTTCAAGACACTTCTTCACCCAGCTTATATTCATATCCACCATTGCAGATATATATGCCGGATAATAGGAATTGTTGTCTGCCTTAAAATATGATGCGCATTCTTTCAAGATAATAAAATCAGGTTTATTGCTGGACCGTACCAAAACACTTTCTAAAACCGCACTTTTATCCGGTGAATATTCTGCGATTGATTCAAAATTATATGTCTCATCAGCTATTCGTTTTGGCAGGTTAGGTAAATCCCACATTTCCCCAATAGAGGCACCGATCAACAGGACGCTTTTCTTAGGCATACGATCCTCAATTTATTGCTACTCACTCTAATCATCAGAAGTAATATTTTTCAGTTAATTATATAAACTAGGTCAGATATTTTAAAATGTAAGATTACCTGTTTGGAAGTAAACAAAATATCAATCCCCTGATTTTGAATTAAAAAATATCGTTTAACTCAAAGCGAGATCTTATATCTAAGCTTAGGGCCTAAATAATTGGTGACCCTCAGAGGAAGTTTTTTCCAAACCGATGCCATCAGCCGTCTTTGCATCGATTTAGAATCAAAAGAATGATGATCATCGTTGCGTCGGTCAGAAAATGTCTGATACCAATAAAGTTGTCTTGATTCGGCGCCCCATTGTTGTTTAAAACGAAAGGTCCCTTCATCAGGACTCGATCGCCCAAAATCAAAATACTTAAATCCTTTATTACTGGCATATTCAAGAAATGACCAGTATAATAACATATTTGGGCTGTAGGTATTAAATTTTTTTAAGGCCGACGCCCAGGGAATTTCTATCGTATCATGAAAATGAATGATCAATCCCGCTGCTACTGGTTCTTTTTGGTAATAAACGATGCCAATCTTTGCATTCCGATCTAAATATTTTAAAATGTTTTCAAAAAAAACATATGAATGTACCGGACTACCCAGATCCCTCATATTTCGGGCGAAAACGATATAAAAATCGTTTAACAAACGTTCTCCACTGATAGTACAGGTCATCCCTTCTTTCTTTGGTCTGCGGATCTGACTTCGTAACTTTGTATTAAAAGATTGAAATAATAATTCGCTGTTTTCTGGTAGACTCAAGATCATTCGGACTTTGTAAGTATTCAACTTAGATTCAGTTGGTAATGGGAAATAAAATGGACCAGATTCAGGATAGCGATATTCCAGACTGTTGGAATTCAATTCTTTAAAAAGTTCAATAGCGTGGAGATGAATTTGATGAGCGGCCTGGTCCGAATCTGCTAAAATTCCGCCATAATTCAAGAATGGCATAGATACCAAGTGATTGCCAAAAATACGACTTTTAATATTAAAGAGTGGCAAAATACCTACCACCTTACTTTCATTGATGGCTTGCAGATAATAACCCTGAAGATGATAGGTATCCTCGATAATTTTTTTCCAGGCGAATAAATGACAATGGGTCGCCCGCGCATGAGCTGCAACATAATCATCCCATGAATATTCGTTTACACTATTATATAATTTTATCTGCATTACAGAAATCATCAACCTTATCTACTGAATAAAAGTTAAGGGCGGTTATGAAAGTGGTGTAAAAACGGAGGGAAAGGCCTATAAGTATCCTACATCCAGGAAATCAACGAATAAATCGGGGAAAATAAATATCACTATTAGATTCTTCTGATTATTAAAATAAATTGGTGGTCTAAGGTTGTTGTTGGTATTATTACTTTACTAATCTATCAGATAGTTGGTTCGCCTGTTATTTAATTATTTAATTTTTTTTCAACAAACTTTTTAATATTTGTCAAGGAATCAAGATTTTCTGGTACCAGTTCATCGTCAGCTATTTTGATACCATAGTTTTTTTCAATAAACAACACCAATTCTAGAACACCGGTTGAATCAATAATGCCATTTTCAAGCAAGGAATCTTCGTCAGAAAATGTTTCACTCCATTTGATCATGAAATTTTCTTCAAAATATTTTTTAATCTGTTCAACAATCCCCGTCATTTAAATCTCCTCTTAATTATAAATCCTGTCAAGCAACCAGTTAATCATTTTATTCGATTAATAACTGTTATAATGGCTCAATATCGTAAGAAAGAACAACAAGATTTAAATTTATTATGGTTTAGACTATACATGTTTCCATTCTGAACTTATTATGGATTTCCAATTTTAATAATGATAATACGAATAAGTATAACTATGATTGACTTTATCTTCATGAGATGCATTTATCACCACTCCACAAAAATCTTTTTTAATATCTGAATATTCAGAAACTTTATTTCGCAATCTATTCAAATTAGTTATTCCATAACGGACTACCAATAAGATGTTATGTATAAAAGAATTTAAAATCAAAACTTCAGGCATAAAATCCATAGGAGGAGTATCGATAATAATCATACCAAACTCTTTTCTCAAGACAGCCATTAGTTCTTTCATACGATCACTACCTAATAATTCTGATGGGTTGGGTATTTGAATACCACTTGGCACTAAAAACAAGTTTGGAATATGGGTATTTTGAATTACTTTTGAAAATTCATGGAGATCGACTTTACTGCTCCGGACAAGAAAATCAACTATGCCTGGTTTTTTATTACAATTGAGCGATTTATGCAGTACTCCTCTGCGTAGATCAGCATCAATCAGTAGGGTTTTGATTTTTTGTTGGGCAAAAGTTATCCCCAGATTGGCAGAAAATAATGATTTACCTTCACTGGGTGAAAGACTTGAGATAATCACCACATTTTTTTCATTATTAGTGCCCATAAATAATTTTGTACGAACAAGGCGCACTTTTTCACTGGCAATACTTGGGGCATAATCTGAGGTAATCAATTTAGGATCTAATTGTCCATCAATATCTATTGAATCCGGTACCGCTTTTTCATTTAAAATGACTGGGATCGTCGCCAGAACAGGTAATTTTAGCTTAGCCTCCACCTCTTCTGCGTTCTTTACACTGTCATCCAGAATATCCAAGAGTACAAACATACTGATAGAAACTAGAACACCCAGCAGAGGTCCCATAGCCAGTCGAATCAATTTACTTAAAAGACCAGCGTCAACGAATGGAGATTCTGCCTCCTCAATGATGAAGGCATCTGGTATAATTGCGGCATCAGAGACTTTAGCTTCATTGTATTTAATTAATATATTTGAGTAGATACTTTCTTTGACTACCCGATCTCTCTGCAATTCCGCCAGCTGTATTTCACCTTTTGGGAGTTTCCTGATATTATTTTGATTATTATAGATCTTATTTTGCAGGTTATTTTTTGATTGCTTTAACTCGTTTAAATATTGCACTGCTCGGTAGTAAACTTGTTTTTGAAGATTTTTTATTCTTGACTCTACATCTAACACCTGTGGATGGTTTTGGGAATAATTATCAGCCAGAAGTCGATTTCTCTCCGCTAAAAGATCACTATATTGTTGCGTAAACATACTCGTTCCTGGTAATTTTTGTGATTCCAGAAATGAGGTAATTTCGAAATATTTTAAGTTCTGTTCATCGAAATCAGCAGTAGCGTTCATTTTTACAAAATCAGAAAGACGATTGACTGATTCATCCACTGTACTGAATTCACTTTGATCCGTTGCCAGGTTTGCCACAATATCGGTCCCAGCACTTGACAATAAGAGGTAGGGATTTCTCTCTCTGAATTTTTGGAGATTTTCCTCAGATTTATCCAATTCCTGTCTGGCAACCGTTAATTGTTCTGCCAGAGATTTCAAAACCGACACTGTTTTAAATCTTTTGAATTCTAAGAGCTTATCGATATACAACTTAGCAATCATATTTGTGATCACTGCTGCTGATTCCCGATTTTTGTCAGAATAGGAAATATTCAATATTGTGCCCGTTCGATCCAGGCGACTTTCTAAACTATTATTCAGGTCATTGACCGTGTATCTTTCTAACTGATATAAAAATTCTATTTCTTCAAATTGGGTCAGAATAGTATAATCCATTAACACCTCCAGACCCTGGGTATTCAGCCGGACGTTCTCTGCCCTAGACAATTTAATCGACTGTACCTTTTTATCTTCAATCTTTTGCTCTTTATCGGAATAATAGATATTAACAACACTTGGTGTAATAACCAATTTATAAAGGCCCATTTTAGCATTTTGAGTAATCTGGATATCTTTAAAAAGATCGAAACGATTAATACCTCTGGTAAGTACAACAATATTTAAATGTAAAGAATCAACGACATTTTTTAAAAATGTTCGCGTATGGAGTATTGCCACCTGTCCTTCCGTTGCCTCTACTGCAAAATCAGTGACCGCATCACGTCCTCTGCTGAGCCGGGGGTCTTCAAATTTGATAATTGCCGAAGCGGTATATTTCTGTCTTTTCTTTACAACCATCTTCGATACAAAAAACCAAAGAATAGATATGGTTACAGTTATTGCGATGATCAAATATTTTTTAGACCAAAGTATCCGATAATATCTGTCCAGGATCTCCATGATTGATTTTTGTCTCTGAATATTCGCTAGGCTTGGTGATGTCTGATTTGGCATTCTTATCTTCCTATCATTTATTTTTACTCGTAAAATTCTACATATTTTTTAATTGATGTTTTAAAATTTTTCCCGATTGATTTTTGGGTAGTGAATTGACAAATTCGATGAACTTTGGATTTTTATATGCAGGTAATTTTTTTCTGCAATGCATCAGGATGTTCTTTGAATCACTGCTATGATTTGGTGATAAGACAATAAATACCTTTATCGCTTCACCTAAATAATCATCGGCAACACCAATGGCTGCTACCTCTTGCACTTCCTTTAACTCCAGAATTGTCTCTTCAATTTCTCTTGCACTGACCCGTTCCCCTCCCACTTTAATCATATCTTTGCCCCGTCCAACGACATAGAAAAATCCTTGTTCATCGGTGCGACCAATATCACCGGTATAATACCAGCCATTACACAAAACCTTTTTTGTCTCTTCTGAATCTTTCCAATACCCGCGCATGATATTTGATCCACGGGCGACAATATGCCCCTCTGAATTCGGTCCTAAATTTTTCCCGGAGTCATCGACAATGGCCAAATCCACGTTTGGAATCGCTTTACCGATGGAACCCCATTTGTACGATAAAACATTAGGATCTAAATAGGATAAACGGGCCGAGGCTTCGGTGGCACCATACATAATAAAAAGTTTAGCTGGTGCAAAAACTTCTGCAACTTCTTTTTGAATTGCTGGTGCCATCGCACCACCTGCTTGGGTGATATATCTCAAAGTTGAAAATTTGTAATCCTTGATTGAAGATCTATGAAGCAAAATCATAAACGTGGAAGGGACACCGGCGAATCCAGTCACTTCGGTCTGATTCATTGTATCTAAAATTACATTAGGATAAGCAAATCGATTATCTAGTACCACCGAACCACCAACAAAAAAATGTGTATTAATTAACGATTTCCCATAAATATAATAAAAGGGTAAGACAACCATGACTCGGTCGTCAGCGGTTAATCTTAAATATTCCACAATCGAGCGGGTATTGGATACAATATTGAGATGGTCAAGAACGACTCCTTTTGATTTCCCTGTACTTCCGGATGTGTACACAATCGATGCTATATCGATATCGATACAACGAACATCGGAATTTTGTTCATTGCCAGTGCGATAGATTTCCGTTAATTTGATCTGATTGCAATGCCCAATTTCTTGAAAAGATGTTAAATCTTCCTGATCGGTAATAACTTCTCGTAAATAGGGTACTTTAGCTAGAGCAGGAACTAGGTAGCGTGAAAATTTCTTTTGCGCAATAATAGCGACCGCTTCTGAATCATTTAATAAATATATTAAACTCTCCGTCGTCGTTTCCGTATTCAAAGCCACAGTTATGGCACCTATTTTTAGAATAGCATAATAACTGATAATATAATCGAAAGAGTTTTCCATCAAAATAGCTACTCTATCTCCTCGTTGAATACCACACTCTTTCAAATAATTTGCCAGCTTATTAGCTGATCGATTTAATTCGCTAAACGTCCTCCATTGTCCTTTGAACCAGGCAGCATTTTTATCAGGATATTTAAGTGCTGAATCTTCAAGGAATTGATTAATTTGCATAATGATCAGCTGTATTGTCTTCAGATTATTTAATTATAGCCGTGAACATCCAGATGTTTTGAATCAACAGAAAAAAAATAATTAAAAATTCGGCTTAATTTGCTTTCTCATAATAAATCACTTCATCACTTTCCAAATTTCTGTTGATATTGAAATTAGTCAGAAAATGTGTATGGAGTAACTGCAATGAAGCGATACCAACCATGGCCATGTCTTCGCGCGCAGAAATTTGTTCCGTTTCTGTTTTTTCTAGCTTTTTTATCATCCGCCCGACCAACGACGCATCAAAATATCCATATTCCATCAACAATTTGGGATTGAACATTTTTACTGCCAGAGAATTAATTCTGCGATTAAAGCACTGATTGATTGGTGCCCGATAGGGTTGTTTTTTTCTATGGACGATTGATTCTGGTAATAGCTGTTTAAAAGTTTCCTTTAGGATATATTTCTCATTTAAAACATTCATCTTAAAATTTGGTGGAATTGAATTGGCGAATTCGATTACACGATAATCCAGAAAGGGAAATCTCCCTTCAACAGAATGACCCATCATCATGCGATCACCCTGAGAAGATAGCAAATACCCTGATAAAAAGAGTTGCATCTCAAGATATTGTGCACGGCAGAACGGATGCCATTTAATAATTTCTGGGTCGACATATTGATCGAGTTCAGAGTAAATTTGAGAGGAATCATCAAAAGCCATTCGATAATCATCCGTAAAGAATTTTTTTATTTGAGCAGTATTCGTCCATCTGATTAAGTGTGAATAAAAAGGATTATTTGTATCAGTTAGATTTTTTTTGAAAAATAATTGCCAAAAATTTTGAGCAGGATTTTCACTGTCATTAATATAGTGGTAAATAGAGGATAATAGTCCAGGTCTGATTTTAGAATTAGGATATTTTGCCCAGAAACGGCGAATTTTATCTTCTTTGAAAATATCATACCCGCCGAAAACCTCATCCGCGCCTTCACCCGTAAGAATGACTTTAATATTGTTTTTTCTTACTAAACCTGATAACAAATACAAAGGCGCTGGCGCTGTCCTGATCATGGGTTTTTCAGAAAACCACACGACATCAGAAAATGAATTACTTATATTTTCATAATCCGCTGTGATACTTCTATGATCTGTTTTCAGATGATTTACCATCTGTCGCTGAAATTCCTTTTCGTCATAGGCGCCGTCTGAAAAAGCGACAGAAAAAGTGATCAAGTTATTACTATGATACTTTTTAATCAGAGCACTTATGATTGATGAATCTATTCCACCACTTAGATAAGCAGCTACGGGTACATCCGCCCTCAATCGGATGGTAACTGCATCATGTAATAATTCCTGCAATTTATTCTTATAATATTTCAAAGACTTTTCTTCATACTCATTAGCATATGGAAATTGTAACTTCCAGTATTTTTGAAATTTGATTCCCTTTTGTGAGACAGTAAGAAAATGTCCAGGAGGTAATTCGTAAATATTTTTAAATACTGTTCTAGGTGGAATATTAACCCACAGTGTAAAAATTTGATTAATCCCGGCGGGATCTATTTCTGCTTTAACTCCTGGATAACAAAACAGAGCTTTTATTTCTGAGGCAAAAATCAAGGAATCATCCTGTAATTTAGAATAAAATATAGGCCGAATTCCAATCCGATCTCTGGCCAGGAGAAGTTCTCTGGTTCGTTCATTCCATAAGGCAATAGCGAACTGCCCATTTAAATGATTTAAAAAATCATATCCGAATTCTTCATAGCAATGAACAATAACTTCTGTGTCACTTTTTGTATAGAATTTATGGCCTTTTTTTAGTAAATATTCACGTAGTTCCAGATAATTAAAAATTTCTCCATTAAAAATAACACAAATAGATTTATCTTCATTATAGATAGGTTGTTTGCCTCCTTCCAAATCAATAATGCTTAATCTTGAATGAGCAAAACCTATAGAATCTCCAATATGATACCCTCTATCATCTGGGCCTCGATGATCCAAGATAGAAATCATTCGTTCCAAAACTACTATATTTTGGACAGTACTTTTATTCTGTTTGTAGAATCCTGCGATACCACACATATTAACAGTAGTGAATAATTAATTTTTATGAATTTAGATAAAAAGAATAATTTGCAGAAATTTTATTTGGTTTATAAAACTGAAGGAGTTCCTTATTGGTTTTTGGTTTTATAGCTAACTCTATTACTATCAAAAAAATAATATTCTTTCAAAGACACCTTATCTTCCTCGAGATTGCATGATTATCATATTTTGTTGATACGTATAATAAAATAAAACAATGGTCGTTGTCAAAGTTATAATTGGTAATATATTATTAAAAGTATCCCAAAATGACGAACTAGTGGTTGGCGTCCATAATTGATCACCCGATCGCAAACCCATACTAGATAAAGAAAATCCCTTCTGCAAAGAAGGTATCAGATCATCCTTAACGGTTTTACCATCCCGTTCCCAACACATATCTTTTAAACCCGTTTCTAGAGTGGTCCCGCCAGCAAGTTTTAATACGTCCCAAAGCGAGCTGGAAGCATCAACATAGTATAGACCGGGAGTTCTCACACCTCCTAAAACACTTACCCGGATTAATGGTTTTACACGTAAATTTGGTGAACGTAAATATGCTTTGTATTGACTCTTTAAATATTCTTCTAACTGCGCGATACTCATTGTAGTCACTTTTATTTTTCCGATTAGAGGCAACTCAACCATTCCTTTGTCATCGATAGAAAATGTATTATTCAAAAACGAAGAGGTGTCGGGAAAAGTATCTATCATTAAACCATCTCCGGCAATAAAATCACTTTTTCCAGTTTGTGTTTCCATAAAATTCGAATTAATTTTTGTAACATTGTTTTCATCAGCCCTTTCTGTTGCCAGGGCTTCAACTGGTAAAGCTAAAAATTGTAAATTAAGCAGCAATAATATCATCAACACTGTGATCACTTTTAAATTTTTAAGATTTCTCATTATACCACCATGTTTTTTTTTAGGTCGAACGATAATAACGGTAACGTTTAACTTTACTGTCCAGATTCAAAATCTTCAAGGTCCGGTACAATTGAAAGAGATTGATTTTAGTAAAACCAAATTTTTCATGACCTAACATTTTTTGAATCTGAAATATACTGAGCAAGGGATACGTTGCTACTACTTTTTTAATTTTCTCTGTTAGCGGGAGTTTGGCAAAATTAATTTTTGGTTCATCACCGGTAGCATGGAATTTTTCGGTATATTGTCTTTCATAATCATGTTTCATTTTTTCTTCAACTGTGAATATTTTCTGCTCTTTAATGTTTCTATTTTCATCCACATCGTTAATTACAATAGTTTCCTCTTGATTTTCATCGATAATATTCGATAGTACTTGTGATTTTACCAATATTTTATTGTTTGAATAGTTATCTTTATTATTTTTTATTTTTACTTCTGTTATAGGTGTTTCGTCCGGAAAACTTTCAATTGCATCCGTAATAGTAGCATAATCTTCAATGATGTGAAAAAATTCAAGCATTTGAAAAACTTCATATATTTCTGGTGACATACCTGCTATTTTAATATCCCCCCCATGCTCACGTACGGTTTTAATTTCGCCAACAAAGATACCCCAACCGGCGCTACTCATATAAATTAAATCCCCAAAATCGAAAACTATTCTCTGTTTTCCACTTTTTAGAATATCTGATATAACTTTTTCGACCTGCCCACTATTAGATTGGTCGATATAGCCACCTAATTGAACGATAACGATTTTATTATTTTTAGGATAAAAACTTGTACTAATTTTTAAACTTTCCATTAACGAACATCTTCTGTTTGAATTTAATCGTTCACGCTATTTATTAATTTAATTTATAATAAAGCACAAATCGATTTAAATATATAATTAAATAATGATAAATACCATTTTATCATTTCATACATTACAATAAATTTATTTTGCAATTAAACATACAATTTTCAGTTGATTTTTCTTTAATTAATTGATCTAGTATCCCTTTTGTAAAATGACAGTTGTTATCGTTAAAAAAAATATTTTTAAATCTAGCCAAATGGTATGGTTATTGATATAATAGAGATCATATTTTAATTTTTCTTTAACATCATCAATCGTTTGATCGTATCGCCATTTAACTTGAGCCCAACCCGTAACTCCTGGTTTGACTATTAAACGGTTTTCGTACAATGGTATTTGTTCCTTGAAACTTTCGATAAAAAAGGGTCTTTCTGGACGAGGACCAACAAAACTCATATCTCCTTTCAGAATATTGATCAACTGGGGTAATTCATCTAAGCGTGTTGCGCGCATTAGATGTCCCATTTTAGTGACCCGTGGATCGTGTCTTTGCGCCCAGACCGGTCCTGATTTTTTTTCCGCATCCTGTATCATTGATCGGAATTTATAAATACGAAAATGTTCATTATCCTTCCCAACACGGACCTGTGAATAAAATACAGGTCCCTTTGTTTCTAATTTTATTGCTAATGCAATAATCATAAGTATAGGTAAAAAAAGAATCAACAGTACAACTGCACCAATAAAATCGATTAAACTCCTTAAGCCAAATTCTTTTGGAGTAAATAAATCTTTATAAACATCTTGAATGACATTACCATAAACCGTATCATATACATCGGAAACAATTTTAAAATTTAAATTATTCCTATTACAAACATCAATAATATACTTTAAACTGACTTGCTCTTCTGGTTCGATGGCAATTAAAATTTCGTTGATACTGTACATCTGCACCCATGACAAAAGGGATTTCATTCCCCCTAAAAGCGGAACTTCTCCATATGAAACATTCTCTACCTTTTCTTTTAAGGTTATAAATCCTCTGATATTATAACCGAGTGCAGGATAATCCATAATCTTGTCGCAAAGCGCTAGGGCTTCACGATTCCAGCCAATGATCAGGGTATTACGCATTCCTGGTGTTTTTCTTAGCGTGAGTTCATTTAAATATTGGTTCATTTTGATTATACTATAATTTCTATTATTTTCATACGCAGGCATATAATTACACAGTAGCCCTTTAATTTCCTTATGGCTCCGCCACGTCACTTACA
>CAYSHN010000048.1:0-7875 GCA_964430815.1 uncultured Calditrichota bacterium
TATCATGGGCGGATTAAAGCCTTCGCTGAAGGAGCCCGTGAAGGCGGATTGAAATTTTAAAAGCATAAGGAGGATATAGTTGATCGAGAGGATTAATTCCGCAGAACTGGATCTGAAGGAAAAAGTCGTACACATAAATCGTGTGGCCAAAGTGATCAAAGGTGGTCGCAGATTCTCGTTTAACGCGATTATCGTGGTTGGTGACGGGAATGGACATGTCGGAATCGGACATGGTAAAGCACGGGAAGTAACCGGGGCTATAGCCAAAGCCACTGAAAAGGCCAAAAAGAATATCATCCGTGTTCCGATTATAAAAGGGACTATCCCCCATCCGATTGTTATGAAATATGGTGCAGGCAAGGTGATCCTAAAACCCGCCTCAGCCGGTACCGGTTTGATTGCCGGTGGTCCGGTACGGGCGCTGTGTGAAGCAGTAGGAATCCAGGATATTTTGACCAAGTCCCTCGGATCGTCCAATCCCCATAATGTTACCAAGGCGACTTTCAATGCTTTGCGGTCTTTGATGGATGCTTCGTCCCTTTCAAAGAAACGAGGATTAAAAATTTTGGAAGTTTTTAACGGTTAGTAGATAACAACTGGGATATAACCATGACAAGTCAGGACAGTAAGAAGATTAAAATCACCCAAATTCGTAGTACCATTGGGTGCATCGAAAAGCAGAAACGGACTATTCGTGCCTTAGGCATTCATAAACTGCATCATAGTGTCACCCATCAGGCCACTCCCCAGATAGTAGGTATGGTGAAAAAAATACGAAATCTGGTTCGTGTCGAGGATGTAAAGTAAAGGAAATGTGATGGATTTAGGAAGTTTAAAATATAGGGAAGGCGCCCGGCATAAAAAGAAACGGGTTGGCCGTGGTGAAGGATCGGGTCGCGGAGTAACAGCCGGACGTGGAAATAAGGGAGAACTCTCCCGGGGTGGTTCCGGAAAACGTGCCTGGTTTGAAGGCGGACAAATGCCGCTACAAAGACGGTTGCCCAAGTTTGGTTTTGTTAATATCCATAAAAAATCGTTTCAGGTGGTTAATGTTCAAGATCTGGAAAAAGTTGCTGGTTCAAAAGAGATTACCCGCGAACTGCTGAAAGAAAAAGGCCTGATCCGCAAATTGGATATACCGGTAAAAATTTTAGGCAAAGGTGATTTGAAATCCAAGATCAATGTCAAGGTGGATGCGATCAGTAAATCTGCGCGCGAAAAGATTGAAAAACTGGGAGGCACGATAACGCTGTCATGATATTCAATACCTTTCGAAATATCTTTAAAATTGCCGAACTGCGGGAACGTATCCTTTTTACGCTGATGATTCTATCTATTGAACGGGTTGGAACACTGGTGATTACACCCGGTATTGATACGGCCGTGCTGGAAGAAGGATTTAAACAATTACAGGGTACTCTATTCGGACTTTACGATCTCTTTGCCGGCGGAGCATTCAGCCGGGCAGCGATTTTTGGTCTGGGTATTATGCCTTACATCAGTGCATCGATTATTATTCAATTGTTGGGATCAGTTTTTCCTTTCTTCCAGAAACTGCAACGTGAAGGCGAAGAGGGTCGGAAAAAAATTACCCAGTATACGCGTTATGGCACGCTGCTGATTTCAGCGATGCAGGGTTACGGCGTGGCTATTTTTCTGCAAAATATTCAATTGGCCAACGGTATGCGGGCAGTACCTGATCCGGGATTGGCTTTTATCTTTCTAACGATGATCTCCATGTCCACTGGTACCATGCTGATTATGTGGCTTGGCGAGCAGATCGATCACCGTGGTATTGGAAATGGTATTTCTCTGATCATTTTTATCGGTATTGTGGCGCGTTTTCCCAACGCCGTGTTTCAGGAAGTACAGAGTGGACAACGTGGATTACTGTCGGAAATTTTTCTGCTGGCCCTGGCTTTTGGCATTATCCTGGTGGTTGTTCTGATAACCCAGGGTACCCGTCGCATTCCGATTCAATACGCCAAACGGGTGATTGGCCGTAAAGTTTATGGTGGTGTCAATACCCATTTTCCGATGCGGGTTAATACTGCCGGGGTCATGCCGATCATCTTTGCCCAGGCAATCATGTTTGTACCCAGTACGTTGATTACCTTCTTCCCGGAAAGTGATTTGATGGATAGTGTCCAACGTCTGTTCTCATATGATTCCTGGTTCTACTGGGTTCTGTATTTTATTATGGTCGTTTTCTTTACTTATTTTTATACCGCGATTGCACTAAATCCGGTTGATGTAGCAGATAACCTGAAGAAGCAGGGTGGATTTATTCCGGGTGTTCGTCCGGGGAAAAAGACCTCCGAGTTTTTGGATAACATTCTGACCCGTATTACTTTACCCAGTTCGTTCTTTCTGGCGTTTGTAGCGATCATCCCCGCCCTGCTGGCTAGATATCTTAAAGTACCATACAGTTTGGCTTCGTTCTTCGGGGGTACAGGATTATTGATTATTGTTGGAGTAGCGCTAGACTTTTTGCAGCAGGTAGAATCACATTTATTCATGCGGCATTATGACGGTTTCATGAAGTCGGGCCGGATCAGAGGTAGACGGGGTTATTAGCGTTTTATGATTTTTATAAAGAGCAAGGATGAAATTGAAAGGATCAGGGAAAGTAATCGGATTGCTGCGGAGACCTTAAAATTTATTAAAGATTTCATCCGTCCAGGTATCAGTACCGGAGAATTGAATAAAGAGATCGAAAATTTCATAATCGGTAAAAAAGCCCGGCCAGCTTTTAAGGGATTATACGGTTTTCCGGCCAGTTCCTGTATTTCGATTCAGGATGAAGTAGTACACGGTATCCCGTCGGACCAGCGGATATTAAAGAGTGGTGAAATTGTCGGGATCGATGTGGGAGTGGAATTAAACGGCTATTACGGTGATGCGGCTTACACTTATCCGGTTGATACGATAAATCCGCAAGTAGCCGAATTACTGAAAATTACTGAAGAGAGTTTATATATCGGAATTGCCCGGTCACTGGATTATAATCGGGTGGGAGATATAAGTAGTGCCATCCAGCAACATGTGGAGAGTCATCATTTCAGTGTGGTTCGTGATCTGGTCGGACACGGGGTGGGTTTACAACCCCATGAAGATCCGCAAATCCCGAATTTCGGTGTTGCTCATAGCGGGCCTAAACTGAGAAAAGGAATGGTGCTCGCTATCGAACCAATGGTTAATATGGGTGGATATGAAATTTATTTTGCTGATGACAAATGGACTGTTAAAACAGTAGATGGATTACCATCGGCCCATTTTGAGCATTCGGTCGCGATCACGGAAAATGATCCGGATATTTTATCCAAATTAGATTAGAGGCACTATGGCTAAAGAGGAAGCGATCAAGATTGATGGGATCATCAAGGAAACATTGCCCAATGCCACTTTTATCGTAAAATTGGATAATGGGCACGAAGTATTAGCCCACGTCTCGGGTAAAATGCGGATGCATTTCATCAAGATCCTGCCGGGCGATAAGGTCAGTCTGGAACTTTCGCCGTACGATTTAAGCCGGGGCCGGATTATCTATCGGTATAAATAGCAGGAAAGCACAGCTAAAGGATTGAGACATGAAAGTACGAGCATCGGTTAAGAAAGTATGTGATGGTTGCAAGATCGTCCGGCGCAAAGGGGTAGTCCGGGTTATCTGCAAAAAAAATCCTAAACATAAACAAAGACAGGGTTAAATACCCACTTCGAGGAGGCAGTTTTGGCACGTATTTCTGGAATTGATTTACCGAAGAATAAGCGCGTTGTAATCGGTTTGACTTATATTTATGGAATCGGTAAAAGCAGTGCGCGTAAGATTTGTTCGGAAGCCCAGGTAAATGAGGACACACGGGTGAGCGAGCTAAATGATGAACAGGTTAAAGCTATCCGTAATATTATCCAGACTAATTACAAGGTGGAAGGTGCGCTTAAGTCTGAAACCAGTATGAACATTAAACGGCTGATGGATATTAACTGCTACCGCGGTACGCGTCATCGCCGGGGATTACCGGTAAATGGGCAGCGTACAAAAACCAATGCCCGTACGCGTAAAGGTCGTCGGCGGGCTCTCGGAGCTAAAAGGTAAGCAAGCATAAAACAGGAGAAAGAAATTGGTAGCACCAAAAGGTAAAAAGAAGACAAAAAAAAGAGAGCGGGTTGATGCGCACGGGAAGGCTCATATTAAAGCCAGTTTTAATAATACGATAATTTCGCTGACTGATGCCTATGGAAATGTTGTAGCCTGGGCTACAGCTGGTCGGTCCGGTTTTAAAGGTTCACGTAAAAATACTCCCTACGCTGCACAGAATGCTGCCGAAAGTGCAGCCAAGGAGGCCTTTGAACTCGGTTTGCGCCGTGTGGATGTTGAAGTGAAAGGACCTGGTTCAGGTCGCGAGGCAGCGATTCGGTCCCTGCAGGCTGCCGGTCTGGAAGTTGTATCGATCAAGGACATTACACCCATTCCCCATAATGGATGTCGTGCGCCCAAGAAAAGACGCGTGTAAACACGAGTGTAATAAAACAAAGAGAATGAGGTAAACGGAATGGCAAGATATACAGGTGCAGTTTGTAAACTGTGCAGAAGGGAAGGTGAAAAACTGTTTCTGAAAGGTAGCCGTTGTTTAACGGTAAAGTGCGCCTTTGAGAAAAAAAGTTATGCTCCTGGCCAGCATGGTGTTTCCCAGCGGGCCAAACTTTCGGAGTATGGTGTACAGTTACGTGAAAAACAAAAGGTCCGCCGTAAGTACGGATCTCTGGAACGCCAGTTCCATAATACGTTTTTAAAAGCCGAGCGAATGAAGGGAATTACCGGTGAAAATCTATTGCGTTTACTGGAAAGCCGGTTGGATAATACAGTTTACCGTCTTGGATTCGCCCAGTCGCGTGAACAGGCCCGGCAACTGGTAAAACATGGCCACTTCCTGATCAATAATAAACCGGTGAATATCCCGACTTGCCAACTGCGACCAGGAGATGTGATCACGGTAAAAGAAAAAAGTAAAAAACTTGCGGTGATTCATGAATCAATGCGCAAAATCCATGATGAAGACATGTATCCCTGGCTTAAATTGGAGAAGGCTAAACTGGAAGGCACTTTCCTGGATTGGCCCAAACGTAGTGATATTCCAAGTCAGGTTCAGGAAAATTTAATTGTAGAATTTTATTCCAAATAATAGAACATAATCTAAATATAAAGGTACGTGAATGAGCTGGACAAATTTTCAGATGCCTGAGCGCATCGAGCTAGATGAGCAGAGTTACAGTAACACCTTCGGACGGTTTGTGGTGCAACCGTTGGAAAAAGGTTTCGGTGTTACCATTGGAAACATGTTTCGCCGGGTTTTACTTTCCTCATTACAGGGTGCGGCTATTACGGCTATCCGTGTCGAAGGCATTCAGCATGAATTTACTACCATTCCCGGAGTATATGAAGATGTAACCGAATTGGTATTAAACCTGAAACAGGTACGTTTGAAATTACTGAACAAACGACTGGAGAAAATCGTGCTGCAAATTAAAGGCCCTGCTGAATTAAAAGCAGCGGATATTCAGAAACAAAGTGCTGAGATCGAAGTGCTTAATCCGGATTTGCACCTGGCTTCACTCAATGAAGAAGCGGAATTCGAAATGGAATTGCGCATCGGTAAAGGACGCGGTTATGTAACGGCTGAGGAGAATAAAATGATCGATCAGCCAATTGGTGTGGTGCCCATGGATGCCATCTTCTCACCGATCATGAATGTTAAATACTTTGTCGAAAATACGCGGGTGGGTCAGCGGACCGATTTTGAGAAACTGATCCTGGAAATTCATACTGATGGCAGTATCACTCCGGATGATGCGCTAACCTTCAGCGGTAAAATTCTACGCGATCATATTCAGTTATTTATCAATTTTGATATTGAACCGGAAGAGGAAGAAACCACCGAAGTAGATGAAGAAGTATTACGCATCAAGAAACTGCTGAAGATGAGTGTCGACGAACTGGAATTATCAGTTCGTTCTCATAACTGTCTGAAAGCGGCAAATATAAAAACAATCGGTGATCTGGTACGCCGCGACGAGCAGGAAATGCTCAAATTCAGAAATTTCGGACGTAAATCATTAACCGAATTAAATAAAATTCTGGAAGAACGGGGTCTGCATTTCGGAATGAATGTGGATCAGTATCTGAAAGGTGATGAAAAATAAATCTGCTTGAATGGATAAGAGGTTATCATGCGACATCGAAAAAAGGGTAAGCATCTCACCCGTACAGCCAGTCATCGCAAAGCGTTGTTGAGGAATCTGGCTAATCAGTTGTTTGAACATAAAGAGATTAAAACCACGACGATTAAAGCCAAGACGGCACGGCCGGTAGTGGAGCGGTTGATCACCTATGCTAAAAGAGGCGGTTTACATCATCGGCGCCTGGCTTTTAATTTTCTGCGGCACAAAGCTTCAATCAAAATATTATTTGACGAGATTGCCCCGGTTTATACTGACCGCCAGGGCGGTTATACCAGGATTCTAAAATTAGGACGCCGGCAGGGGGACGGGGCATCGATTGCCCTGATGCAGCTGGTCGGTTTTGAAAAAGCGGTGGAGGCGGCCAAGGCGGCTAAAGATGAAAAGAAAAAAGCCAAGAAGAAAGCGGCCGAAGAGAAGGCTAAGGCATTGGAAACAAGGGGCGAAACAGGGTCACTGGTAGAACCGGGAGCGGAGGAAAAGAGACCGAAGAAGGAAAAGAAGGGCAAGTCCAAAGAATCCAAAGAGACCAAGGCCAAAGAAGAGGCACCAGCGGAAAAGAAAAAAGTTAAAAAAGATAAAAAGGAAAAAGGCGGTAAATAAACCGCCTTTTTTTTTACTTGACCCTCCCCTGACCCCTCCCTGTCGACCGTCTTTGGTGACAGGGAGGGGTATGGGGTGGGTTGATGCATAGAGTTTTTTATAAACCTTTTCTCAGTTACCTTTACTCATATTACCACTTAAATATTTTATCCAAACAAGTTTCACTTACAAAGTAAATTAACTGGCCGATAGTATTGATATTATTTATAATAAAACTAAAAAGGAATTTAAAATGTCACGCTTATGGATGGTCATCTCTTTACTAATTATTATCATGCCGTTTACTGGTTTCTCTCAAAATGCTGAATCTTGTATGACTCAGGGTCAGACTTTATATAAGTCGGGAAAATATGAAGAAGCCCTGCCCAATTTTTTAAGATGGGTGGACTTAAAACCAGAGGAAATGCCTGCCTACCACTGGCTGGGCTGGACTTACTATCGACTCGCCAATTACGATCTGGCGATTGAGAAACTTAACCAGGCGAATACCCTGAATGAAATTTGGGATACTTATTTAGGATTGGGGGAATGCTATTATGCTCTGAAAGATTATCAAAATGCGTTGCTGAATTTCTCCAGGTCCCAGAAACTTAAACCGGAAGAAGCATCTGTCTACCAATGGCTGGGATACTCGTATTACAACCTGCAGAAATATAATAATGCCTGCGAAAATCTGATTAAAGCCAATACGATAAAAGAATCCTATGATAACTATAATTGGCTGGGTCTGTGTTATAACGCGCTGGAGGACTATGAGACCTCGCTTAAATACTATTTAAAATATGCTGAGTTGCATCCCCAGAATGCAGATTCATGGTTGCCACATAATCGACTCGGCTGGAATTATTATTATTTACAAATGTACTATGACGCCATTGAACAGTTCAAAGAGTCCATCAAAATCAAGCCGGTTAATTACAGTTATATCGGCTTATGCAAAGTTTATCAAGCCATGGGAGAATATGATAAAGCCATGGATATCTTAACCACCATACAGAGCCGGCTGGAAACCGATGCTGAGAAGAAAGATGTGAT
>CAYSHN010000048.1:7885-13024 GCA_964430815.1 uncultured Calditrichota bacterium
ATATTCTATTTTGGATTTAATCATGTGCCCATGGGCAGATAGGAAGAAGCTTTTAAGGTTTTTGGAAAAAAGAATACCATGGGAATTGAATTAAAAAATGTGAGCAATGGCTTAAAAGTCACAGGTATTCTTAAAAACGGTCCGGCCGAACTGGCCGGTTTGAAACGAGGAGACCTGTTAATAGAGTTTAGTGAAATTTCCCTGCAGGACAAAACTGCGGCAGAATTTATTTCTACTGTACTCCCCCAGTTTAATTTCGGTTCAAAATTAAGGGTGAAAGTTTTTCGTTATGGATACTTTGATGATAAGTACATCTATGTTGGTATAAGTCCAGAAATTAATAATCTGGCTGCGAATGACCCGGATTTAATCAGGCAAAGAGAGCAGGTTAAAGATAGCGGGAGCGGATCAAGAATGAATATTGCCGTGATTGATTTAAACACACAGGATTTGTCTAAAGACGAATCACTGGCCTTGACCGCCCGGGTGCGATCGGAATTATTCAGTACCTATAAATTCAATGTTCTGGAACGCGAGGATATGGGCACCCTGTTGAACGAACAAAGTTTGCAGCAAACAGGAGTTACCTCCGATGAGAATTTAGCAGAGATGGGTAAATTCTTGAATGTCAAATATATTGTGGGGGGAAATGTCAGTAAAATTGGACAATATTATTCCGTTTCGCTTCGAATGATGGATGTGGAGACAGGGAAAATAAAATCTATGGCTACAGAAGATTTTCAAGGTACCATCGATGACGTCTTGTTAAAAGGTATAAAAGGAACTGTATACAAATTAATACAATAAACACCCTTCCTAACCTTATAAAAATCTTAACCTTGCATATCTTGTCCCACTTTTATAAATTTCATGAATATTTTTAAATAAATAGCCGACATGCGCCCATTAAAACTTTTGTTATTTTTTTTAACATCTGTTTCTGTTTTCGCTCAAGATGCTATTCCTGAAAAACGGGCAATCTGGGTAGTCCGTGATGCTCTGAAAAGTCCTGCTGAATTGGAAAAAATTGTCAACGTCGCTGCTTCTGCAGATATCAGCGATATCTATGTTCAGGTGCGGGCGCTGGGTCGCTGCTATTATTTGAGTGATATCGAACCGCGAGCGTCTTTTATAACGCCTGAGTATGATCCCCTCAACCTGCTGATCAAAATGTGTGAAATCTATAACATCCGTGTACATGCCTGGATTAATATGTTTTATATCTGGTCCGGCAGCCAACCGCCACCGGAAAGTAACCATCCGTTTAACCTTTTTCCGCAATATATTCTGGCCAAAGAAGGGCTGCCGGAATATACCGACCTGAAGAAAGCGGGGATCGAGGGATACTTTCTCGATCCGCAAAGTATTGATATTAATAAGTATTTGTTAAATGTTTTGCTGGAAGTTGCCGATAAATATGTAATAAATGGTATCCATCTGGATTATTTTCGTTATCCCGATGTAGAATATTCATTTACGGCTGATAGTCGTACGAATTTCCGCCTGGATCATTTTCTTGATCCGCTGAAATTGTACCGCGATCCCGAAAAGTTTGTTAAATATTACGGTCATGGAGTATTTCAGCAGGCGGATAAAGAGTATCGCCAGTTTTTAGGAGAAGTTCTAAGCAACTATTTAAGCGGGATCTATAATACGGTGAAGGCAAAAAGAAATAATCTGGAATTATCGGTGGCCGTCAAACCGGATCCGGTAGAAGCGAAGTTTCGCTACTTCCAGGATTGGCAAAAATGGATCCGGGATCAGTATTGTGATTACGTTGTACTGATGAACTATCGCACCGAATGGAATGATTTCGTTAAAGTGCTAAATCAGTTACAGGATGCACCCGAGCGGGAAAAAATTATTATGGGCATTTCTACTTATAACCAGAACGAAGACGCAGTACAAAAACGATTGAAGGCGGTACACCAGGCGGGTTTTGGTGGATTTGCGTTATTCTCCTATAATTATTTAGCTGGCAACAAGGATTATTTTTATAATCTGCAGTTGCTCGATCACCGGGGAGACAAAAATGGCAATTGAAGTACGGGCAGCGCGAGGCACCAAAATCAGTTGTAAAAGCTGGCAACAGGAAGCGGCTTTACGCATGCTGATGAATAATCTGGATCCGGATGTGGCGGAAAAACCTGCTGAGCTGGTGGTATATGGTGGACTGGGTAAAGCTGCCCGGAACTGGGAATGTTTTGAAGCGATTGTAAAAACTTTAAAGAATCTGGAAAATGATGAGACCCTGTTAGTGCAGTCTGGAAAACCGGTGGGGATTGCCCGTACTTATGTGCATGCACCCCGAGTTTTGATCGCCAATTCCAATCTGGTGCCGGCCTGGGCCACCTGGGAAAAATTCAGAGAACTGGATCAAAAGGGCCTGATCATGTACGGTCAGATGACCGCCGGAAGTTGGATTTATATTGGTTCACAGGGGATATTACAGGGAACCTATGAAACTTTTGCTGCTATTGCCCGGCAATATCCCAGTCACGATTTAACCGGAAAATTAATTGTATCGGCCGGATTAGGTGGAATGGGGGGAGCTCAGCCGTTGGCAGTTACTATGAACGGTGGTGTGGCACTGATTGTAGAAGTAGATAGACAGCGTATTGAACGCCGCTTACGAACAAAATATCTTGATCAGTGGGTTGATAATCTTGATTTTGCTATCAAGACCTGTCAGAAAGCGATCAGCGATAAAAAGCCACTTTCGGTGGGACTGCTGGGCAATGCAGCGCAAGTACTTCCGGAAATGGTCAAACGCGGCATCATCCCCAATATCGTCACCGACCAGACCTCGGCGCATGATGAGCTGAACGGGTATGTACCGTACGATCTTCCTTATCAGGAAGCACTAGATTTACGCAAGTCCAATCCACAAAAATATATTAAGTTATCTTATCAATCCATGGCCCGGCACTGTCAGGCTATTCTAGATATGAAAAAACGAGGGGCAATTGCTTTTGATTATGGAAATAATCTAAGAGCTCAGGCTGTTAAGGCCGGAGTAAAAGATGCGTTTACTTATCCGGGTTTTGTACAAGCCTATGTGCGCCCCTTATTTTGTGAAGGCAAAGGTCCTTTCCGCTGGGTGGCCCTTTCAGGACTGCCAGAGGATATTTTTCGCAGCGATGACCTGGTACTGGAACTTTTTCCGGATAACAAAGGACTGCAACGCTGGATTAGCTTAGCCCGGGAGAAAGTCGCTTTTCAGGGATTGCCCGCGCGGATATGCTGGTTAGGACTTGGTGAGCGTAATAAGTTTGGCAAAGCATTGAATGAATTGGTACGTAAAGGGGAGCTGAAGGCACCGATAGTCATAGGCCGGGATCATCTGGATACCGGAAGTGTAGCCTCTCCCAACCGGGAGACGGAAGGAATGAAAGATGGCAGCGATGCGATCAGTGATTGGCCGGTCTTGAATGGCCTTTTGAATGTAGCCTCGGGTGCGTCCTGGGTATCGTTTCATCATGGGGGTGGAGTGGGAATCGGTTATTCGCAGCATGCCGGACAGGTGATTGTTGCTGATGGTTCGCCGGAGATGGATCAACGTCTGGACCGTGTTTTGTATAATGATCCGCTAATGGGAATTTTCCGCCATGTGGATGCCGGTTATGACGAAGCACGCAGTTGTGCGACAAAGAATATGGTTAAAATTCCAATGTTGGAGAAGTAAGCAACGGATTTTGCATGAGTGAGATTATTGCAGTAGCCAGTCAAAAGGGTGGAGTGGGTAAAACAACGACCGCCGTCAATTTAAGTGCGAGTCTGGCTATATTAAATCGTAAAACATTATTGATCGACATGGATCCGCAAGGCAGTGTGGCTGCCAGTTTTCAGTTGAATGAAACCAGGATCAAAAAAGGTATGTTACAGGTTTTTTCCGAAAACATTCCACTAGTCGATACTTTCGTCGATGTGGGATTGGGTGATCTTTTTATTGTTCCATCAAACGTCTACACTGAAGAAGAAGAGATCGATTTCTTTCGTTATGCTATGAATTTTAATCTACTCAAACAGGTGCTGGCGCCCTATAAAACTATGTATGAATATATTGTACTGGATTGTCCACCCAGCCTGGGCAGTATTACTCTCAACGCATTGACGGCGGCCAATTCCTTACTGGTTCCGGTACAGTGTGAATATTATTCTCTGAAAGCGCTGGGAAAATTTATACGTACTATCAAGGATATCAGCAGAAAACACAATCCCAGCTTGTATTTCAAGGGATTTCTCATTACAATGTATGATAAAAGAATAAAAAAGAATCAAGAGATTTTACAAAAAATCCGATATAGCTTAAAGAAATCAGTACTTGAAACTACAATACCGAGAAATTCTAAATTAGCCGAAGCTCCGAGTCGTGGTAAACCGGTGGCTTTATTTGATATCACCTCACCGGGGGCAGTCGGCTATTTACAATTGGCGGAAGAAATAATAATGCAAAATTCAAATCCTTCATAAAAAGAAAGGAACTACTGTGGAACAAATTTATAGTAGGGTAAAAAATTTAGATGAGAAGATTAAAAACCTCACTTTGACCTATACAGAATGGAAAGTACTGTTCATGGTAACCGAAAATACCTCAGTACAGGAATTGAAAGACCTGCTCAAAGAGGAGGAAGAAGTGCTGAATTTAGCGCTTGGCACCCTGAAAACTAAAAATCTGATTACCGCCCTGGGGGCCGAAAAAGATATGGAAGCGGTTGAGCGTAAACCGGCTGCCCAAAAGGAGAAAGTGGCGCCTCCAGTGGAAGAGGAATTGGTAAGTGCCGAACTGACTGAAATTGAACAAGCCCTGCAGGAACAACCCGAGGTGCATGAGAGCGTCGAAGCGGAAGAAAAGAAAATGGAAACTCCAGTACAACCGGCTGAACCGGAAACAGCACCAGAATTCAGCCTGGAACCAGAAATTGAAGCACCTGTGTCGGCGGCGGAAGAAAAAGCCGGTATTGAAGATTTATTGGCTGAGATCAGCGAAGCACCAGAGACACCTTTGGAAAAAGTGAAAGAGCCACCTCCGGCGAAGGCAGAAGTCAAAGTGCCACCGGAGAAAATTACCAAGCCGGATATAAGGAAGGGCGTACCCCCGGCCAAGGTGGTCAGTGATGTTGCTAAGAAAAAGATCAT
>CAYSHN010000049.1:0-12837 GCA_964430815.1 uncultured Calditrichota bacterium
GCAAATGATGGATACGATAATCAGTTATCTCTTTGTACTCGCTGCCGTTCTTTTCGTTTTATCTCTGCGCTGGATGAGCGAAGTAAAGACCTCCCGTATGGGTAATTGGGCGGGAAGCGCGGGAATGCTCATTGCGGTTGTCGCCACGATGATTGCATATAGAACCACGCATTATGACCTGGTGATCATTGCTATTGCGGTCGGATCCATTATCGGTATACCAATCGCCTTAAAATTACCCATGACAGCGGTTCCGCAGCGAACGGCCATGTCCCATGCCTTCGGTTCGCTGGCTGTGGCCCTGGTTGGTACGGCGGAATATTACCAGCGCATACCTGATATCGATACCTTTACCATAGCCGTACTGGCCTCCGAAATGATTTTAGGGTATCTGACCTTCACCGGATCGAGCATTGCATTTCTTAAACTGCAGGAAATGATCTCCGGCAAACCGCTGGTTTACCGGGGACGTAACATAGTCAGTGTAGTAGTGGTCGCTGTTGCCGTTGCCATGGCTGTTGGTTTAGTCATTAATCCAACCTATCCCTATTTTCTCCCGGTTTTGGTCTTTGCAGCATTGGTATTTGGATTTTTATTGGTTATGGGTATCGGTGGTGCTGACATGCCGACAGTGATTGCTATTTTAAACTCATATGCCGGACTCTCCGCGGCAGCTCTGGGTTTTATTTTAGATAGTCAGGTGCTGATTGTAGCCGGTACATTGGACGGGGCTTCGGGTTTCATTCTGGCCATATTAATGTGCAAGGCGATGAACCGTTCATTTACCAATGTTCTTTTCGGCGGATTTGGTGCCACCACCACCCAGGGGGCAAGTGTTACAGGTGATATTAATCCGGTAAGCGTTGAAGAAGCTTATCTAATTTTGGAAGGGGCTTCCTCGGTGGTGTTTGTCCCCGGTTACGGATTGGCGGTCTCGCAGGCGCAGCAAGTATTACGTGAACTGGGTGAGGTGCTAGAGAAGAACGGTACTACGGTCATGTATGGAATCCATCCGGTAGCCGGACGAATGCCCGGGCACATGAATGTGCTATTGGCCGAGGCCAATGTACCATATGACCAGTTGATCGAAGCAGAGATGATCAATCCGAAAATGCCAACCACCGATGTCAGCGTGGTCATTGGCGCCAATGACGTGGTCAATCCGGCTGCCCGAGAGGACAAAACCAGTCCGTTGTGGGGGATGCCTATCATCGAGGTTGACAAATCGCGGACGGTGATTGTATTGAAGCGGTCAATGCGGCCCGGTTTTGCCGGGGTAGAGAATCCGCTATTTTTCAAGAACAATACTCGGATGCTGTTTGGGGATGCCAAAGCCAGTATTCAGGCCTTGATTGCGGAGTTTAAAAACACCTGAAATAAAATTCCATGCACCAAAATCCAAATTCCAAACAAACAGCTACGATCGAAGTTTGGAATTTGGATTTTTAGATTTAGAATTTTTTACAATTGGTTTAATAAACAGGGGCAAACCGATGAGTTCGCCCTTATGATTTGCTGTAATTCCAGAAAGGTGATCCTGAAAGGATCATATATTCAACAGGTCGGGGTATCACCCCGACAAATTAGTGCCGATTTAATTGTACGTACCCCGAAGGGGTTGCATATACACCGTTTCCGGATTTATATAACCCTTTCAGGGTTATTGAGCTTAATCAGAGTACTTGTCCGTGGGTGTTTATACCCACGGTTAAAATATGAATCCCCTTTGGGGATGTTCGAGATATTAAACCTTCTTTGTTTCCGCCGGTTTATAAATCAGGGCCACCAGAATTCCGTAGACCAGCAACGATACCAGATCCGCAGCCAGCCATTTCCAGACCAGGCTGTAGGGCAGGGGGTAAACCATATATTGCCCGTAGATCATGGGGATTGATGTAAAGCCCCAGATGATCAGTCCATAGCGCACCCCTTCCATAATGCCCCGGTTCTGGTATCCACGCACGAAGATATAGACGAAAAAGAAACAATAAAACAGGGCAGTGACAAACTGCACCCACATCAGGCGGTCCATGTCCGGCCGCCAGAGGTTAGACAGCGACATATAGGTATCCATCAACAGCATGTTGTGAATAAGATAGTTCAGAATGAAACCTACTACATAAATGGCGACGAAAGAAATCAAAAATTTGGACTTGTTCATAGTGCCTCCCTTAAAAAGTTGATGATAAAAGATGATTTAAACGAAGATAAAGATCAGATGGTATAAATTATTTAATAAATTTTGTAAAAACAAAGAAATTTAAATTATGTTTGTGTAGGGGCAGACCTGTGTGTCCGCTCTATTTGGTTACTTATAAATCATTGTAATTAATTTGCATCCACGAGGGCATTCACGAGGGCATCCACAAGGGATGCCCCTACTGTGTGCTGGGATTTTGGTTATCGTTATTCCATTTCAAGGGATTTTCGATGATATATTTTTGTATGCGATTATAGTCATGCTCATCACGGATAATGTGTTCATAATAATTACGTTACCATAATCGTTTATTAAAAGGAGGCCAATTAAATTTTTTGATATTTCGAATATATTCATTGGTGGTTATGGTTTTGAACCATTGGATCATTCGGGATAATGTAACAGGTATTTGTAGGGGCGAACCTACGTGTTCGCCCGATATTTTTGCATATGGATTATGATGGTTGTCCATATTATTCAAATTGATGGCATAATTATCTGGGCAGACACGCAGGTCTGCCCCTACAATGATTATGCCATGTAAATGGTTTGGCATAATAATATATTCGTCAATGATAATGGATTTAAATCTTTTTGGTAATTTTTCCCAATTTTCTCGGATCATATAACCAGCATTATTCAATTTCATCTCATCATTCATGATATCACCAAAAAGGCAATTTCGATCTTGAACACAAATGGTTACAAAATAAGCACCTTCTTGACTGTAATCATATCCTTTTAATCGGATTGATCTGCGGTGGTGTTTCTCCGGATTATAAATCATTGCGTTAGTGGCAGTAGGGGTAGGTTTTGAATCTGTCCCTACGGAATTTTGGAATATTTTAAATTATTTATACAGGTATTGTCTCCAAATATATATACAACTACTATGCCAGATTCACCGGGCTTATAGGGGCTGTCACAGGGCAGACACGCAGGTCTGCTCCTACAATAAACACCAATGTGGTTTATTGAGGCGATGTTACCTCGCCTCAACAACGGGATTTAAGACCATCAAAGAAAAAGTTTACTCGATTGTGGTGAAAATTATTATGCATTTTAGTCATTCCTGCCTGATATTTCTGAATCAGGTAGCTGGCTTCAGGAATGACGACCTGTTCAATGGCCTGTTCAGCCAAAGATAAGTGTCTACGCACATCTCTGAATAAATAACCGATCCCGTCAGTCACAAGAATTGCTCTTCTGATCAACTCAGGGGCATCGTGTTTTTTTATTGTGCGTCTGCCGAATTGTCGCAGTAGCCGATTCGCGGCATAATTATATTTTCCACTGTGAAAATCCTCTTCAATATCCTCCAGATCATCCATAAGTTGTCCGGCAATTACCATTTCAGCAGCAAATCTGGTTAAGAAAGGAAAATCTTTCATCCGTTTGCATTTGGTGCAAATTGCAGCTATTCCAATATTGAAACACAATGCTGTTCTGGCGTAACCCGTAAGTAGTTTTCCGGGTGAAGTTGTGAAGGTCTGCTGCATGGTTGCTGTTTCAACTATGGCTTGCGAACTTACTTTAACTGAATCTCGAAAGAATGGCCAGAAATTGGATGACGACATTAAATATCGTGCTAAAATATTTTCTGCCTCCAAAAGAAACAGGTTAGAGGCGAAAATTAAAGAGGTTTTGTGCGTATGGGCGTCGAAAAGATCATCCTGGTTACGAATGAAAAAGAAAAGGCAAAACTGTACCCAGAGCATGTCTTTTAAGAAATGTCTGGAGTATGGTTTCAGGTTAAAGGAATACTTGTCCGATAGCCAGCAGGGCAGTAAAATCCAGAAGGGATATTCAAAATACTTCGCCTCAGCTGAATTCTCACTCTTTGGCGGGCGTTTAAACCTGTTGTAATGATCCGAGAAATCAGCAGCCATGGATTCAGGCCAGGAATTGATAAAAGTCTGGAGCCGCTTATTGACTGATTTAAGAACAGTATCCACTTTCGTTCTGGAATTTTTCATGTAAAAACGGCAAGATTCATATTTATTATTAGAAGAGTTGCCTTTTTTAATAGATTTCATTACCCATTGATCTGTATTTTAGTTTTTCCTTTTTGCCCATATTAATGCAATAAGTCTCCACGGTGGTGGCGGCGGTGGCGGTGGTACTTTGTCTCTTATTTCCTTAGTACAAAAACGATTTAAAAATTTCAGAAGTTCATCACCTTTGATTGTAATTTTTGTGGTGAGTGTTTTGGTTAAACTTATTCTCTCTGCTTCACTCAACTTTAAGTGAGCCTGTTCTAGCGCTTTGCCTGTATTTTTCAGTAAAGCATTGAGGAATTTCTTATCAGTACAGGCCAGTTTATAAACATCATCGATACTGGCTGTCTTGGTTTTTAAGGATTGTTTTCTTTCCATGAATTACCCCATAGTTTAAAGTTGTTAATTATTTTATTGTTGCAATCGTGATAAATGTTCTCTGACGAATGCAACTTTTGAACTCAGGGAATCAAGTTCAAGGTAAGCTCGATAGTGGAAAACGGCCTTTCCAGTTTCTTTTCTTTGCTCAAACATCTGCCCCAGCATAAGATGGGCATCGGCGCAATCAGGATTAAGTTTTAAAGTATTTAAATAACTAGCGATTGCTTCCTCAATATATCCTTTCTGGTACAAGGCCTCCGCTAATCCCTGGTGATAATCTGGAGAATTCTGATCATAAGAAAGAGCCTGATGGAAGTATTTAATCGCCGTATCGTATCTATTAAGAACATAGTTTTGCTGAGCAAGATTAGCATAGATGATGTTTAATGGTGTCCCGCGTTCTGCAGCACTATTTATGTACAAGTTTTCATAATACTGAGTTTTGGTGGTGTCAGTATTCTGTGTCCACAATCTTGCTAACAGGCTATATATATTCGGTTCGACCGGTCTGATTGAAAGAGACTGTTCTAATATGTCTCTAGATTCTTTATACTTTTCAAGTTGGTAATAGTTGGCTCCTAAGAGATAATAAACCGGAGAATATTGAAATTTCATTTCAATAATGTTTGAGAGTGCTTGAATACTTCCTTGATAATCTTCCATTATATATAAAAGCCGGGCCAGGCTGAATAACAGAATATTGTTTTGAGGCGAATAATCTAAGGCAATTGTTAAGTACCGTGCTTGCAAGGGAATCTCCTTCTTAATACAGGCTCCAGCCCAATCAATCATAACCTGTTCAAAGGGACTGGCGCGGATCTGCAGTGATAGGAGTTTTTGATAATGTTTAGCAGCGTCTTGAATTTGTTCCTTTTCAACCAGTTTCGAGATAAGCCAGATTCTTGGAGAAATAAAAGATGAGTCGAGTTCGATAGCGCGGAGAAGGTATTTCTCAGCAGCGGGACCTTCACCGCGATAGTTATATTGATTCGCCTGGATAAAGGCTTTCAGAGCACCCATGTGCTGCGATCCATACTTAAGCCAGGGCCTCAGATCTTTCTCCTTACTGGATGACAGGACTTTAACTTGAAAATAGTTTAGAATCTGATTAGACAACGTCCTGATAGACTGGATAAGGTCTTCTTCACTCTCCATTGTAGTGTTTTGAGTAAAAATGATTTCATTGCTGCCGGGATCTATTATATTTGATTGAATCAAATATTTATTACCCGATTTTAAAATCGTACCATCTATCAGAAAAGAGATGTTGATATTCCGCAACGCCTGGTAGAAAGGTAATTCTCGTTTAGCTTCCAAGGTTCCAAATGAATTCTCGATTAAACTGTTAAGACTTAAAGGATCGATTATCATCAGTTCATCAACGCCAATCAGTTCTCCAACAATCAATGATTGAATGACGATGGGTAAATCGGACTCTGTTTGCTGATAGGTAAATCCATGAAATGGCAGAACTGCCACACGCCACTTTGTTATCGGTGTTTTGTTTGGAGGTAGAATTCGGGAGATAAGGAACCACCCGGAAACCACCAGGAGGAATAAAACCGGGATGAAAATACGGATTTTTTTAAACCAGGAGTGGCCAGGCAGTTTAGTGGTCGTTTTTAGAACTGCGGATCCTTTTTTGTTAAATAATTCTATTACTTCTGTCATTGTCTGAGGACGACGAGTTTTATCTTTTTCCAAGCAGCGTGTGCACAACGCTTCGACATACTCCGGAACATCATTACGAAAACTAGAAATCTCTACAGGATTTTCATTTAATATCTTGTACATCATGGCTTGATCGTATTCGCTCTCGAAAGGCAGTTTACTGGTCAGCAGCTCATACAAAATAACACCCAATGACCAGATATCCGTGCGGTAGTCTACTTCCGTACCTTGTACCTGTTCAGGTGACATATAGACCGGTGTACCCAAGGCGAAACTTGTTCTGGTGATCCCTGGTTGCCCAGCTAACTTGGCAAGCCCAAAATCCAAAATTTTTACGACTCCATCGTTTGTAATCAAGATATTAGCTGATTTGATATCCCGATGGATAATACCATGTTCATGCGCTTTGGCCAGGCCTTTGGCAATCTGAAGTGTCAAATCAATTGCATTATCCAATGTAACTTGTCTACTGGCTATTCTCTTGTCAAGTGTTTCGCCTTCATAACAGGACATGACGATAAATATCTGTCCATCTTCAATTTCGTCAATTTCATGGATGGTGCAGATGTTGGGATGATCAAAGGCAGAGGCAGCTTGTGCTTCCTGAATAAAACGATTTTTGGCTGTGGTATTACGGGTCAAGTCCATGGGTAAAAACTTCAAGGCAACGGTACGTTTTAGTTTGAGATCCTCGGCTTTGTAGACCACCCCCATGCCGCCTTCGCCTAATTTTTCCAGAATTTTATAATGGGAAATGAGTCGGCCGATCATTTATTGATCCTGCTTAAAATAGTAAGAATTTTATCAGTAGTATATTCTGTGTGAATTAATCTGATCGTATTAAAAAGTCAGTCTGAATAAACCGCAGGTGTAACAAAATTCATCCGGAAAGAATCTGATTAAAATTAAAGATATACTAAAAGAGATGCAATAATTTAGATAAGAGGAGCCGGAGGTATAAAAATCCCAAGTCCCAAATCCCAAGCACCAAACCCCAAAACCCAATGACCAAGCACCAAAATCCAAATTCCAAACTGCAATATTCGCCCGGCTGTTTGGGATTTGGTACTTGGAATTTATTAAGACGGGATCAACTCGCCTCTACTTTAATATGATTCTGAACAAAATCTTTTGCCCAGGTCATTGCCTCCTGACCTTTAATCAACGGCATTTCTTTTTTAATAATATTGTCGAGCCACTTGCGGCTTTTGTTGGTAACTGCCCGCCAGGTTTTCGCTTCATCCGCATAATAAGTTTCGAATATTTCGAACACCAGAAGTGTGGATGCGAAAGTAAAAGAATCAAAAGCTAAACTGGTCTCAAGATCTTTGGCCAATGTGGAAATTTGATTTAGATCTATTCCTAGCAATTGGGCTATCTTTTCATCAATTATAAAACCCCCATCAACCTGTTGAGTGGACAGCAGGGTCAATAAAATATTTGTCTTATCTGATTTTTGTGAGATAGCTTCAGTTTCTTCGTAAACAGCGAATTTATCACTAATGTCGAATGCTGCGGTTTTTTCCATAGGGGAATAACCCCTCTTAATACCAGCGAAAATCCGGGTGGCACTAACTGGCATAGCGGCAGGAGCAGCGAATCGACCACCATGCCAACCGGAGGTAACTAGTGTGGGCACCTTTCTCAATTCAACTTCTCCCGTGGTCTTATTTTTTTGACTTCTTTTTTCAATCCCCAGAAAACTGGTATGTCGTGACAGAATTCCATATGTTTTGGAAATATCGATTATTATATCTCGAGACTTTCGTTGCTTGCGTCTAAACTGTTTCGATCCTGCCAGCGCCGGGGATTCTTCCAGATCCCGGATCTTTTCCCGGGCCCATAACTGGGGCAGGGATATATTTTTATTCTTAATCGCCTGCACTGCCAAAGACCATTCTCTAGATATTCCACCCATATTTCCCTTTATGGTTATCTGAGCAGGCTTTACCTGCTGCGATTTTGTTCGGGCGAATATGGTTGAAACTGTATCGGCGAATATAGCCGGAGAAAGTGGTGCCTGTTCGATATTCTTATAATCCCAGGATATATTGATAATCTCCAGTTTGGGATTATTGATCAGGTTAAACAGACGCAGCACTTTAGGTTCGATGCGTTCACCGGGATAGACAAACTCAGCCATTCCCGAACCGGCCCGGGCCAGTCCTTTGATCAAGTGTTCGTTCGGACCGGCCCCGATGCCGATTGAAAAAACCCTGGTGTGTGCGCGGTTAGCTGAAGCCAGATCGAACACCTCCTGTTCATTGGCAACCTCACCGTCGGTAAGCAGCACAATGGTCCGGCCCCCTTTAGCCGAGGTTGCCTGGTAGATATCTTTCAAGGGTTGGAATATTTCAGTTCCACCAAGATCAGCAGCGGTATTTTGCAATAGTCCGAGTGCTGAAGTCAGGCTATTTTCGCTGTACTTTTCTGGTTTTTTAAAAAATGAATTATATTCTGAACCGAAGCGGTATACATTAAATGAACAACCCGGTGACAGGGCTTTAAGGGAAAGTTCCAATGCCTTTTTAGCCTGTTTGATTGATTCACCCCCCATCGAACCGGAGCAATCCAGCACAAAGATTATTTCACCCTGGTATGATTTGGCCTCATCGGGATTATCATTGGGAATGAAAACGTCCAGTTGATAAAAGGTATTTTTGCCGTCGTCAAATACCCAGGCCTGCTTGGCGGCTTGTTCACCCGGATCGATCAACAGGATAAAATCATGGTCCATGCATACCTGGTCGCTGCTGAGTTCCACCCGGGTCTTATGCTGTTCCAGGTTGACGCGGATGGGGTGTGAAGGGGATTCAACCGCGGTCAACTTGCCGTTGTGATGGATGTCCAGCAGCAGCGACATACCGTAGGGAATTTCCGGTGCATATAGCGGATGGACAATTTCTGCAACAGGAATGCCCTGATCATCTGGCATATTTGCCGGGATGTAACGCGGGGCGATGGTGGTCGGCAGGACCAGGCGGTGACGCAGTCCTTCGTTATCCATCAGCATTACCAGGTTAATTTCGATGATAACTTCCATGCCCGGATTTATATTACCTGCCGACAGGGTAAAGATATTGGAGCGTTCCTGGTCCATCAGATATGCACCGTCCCCCTGCATCATGGCATCGTCGTACTGATTGAAGGCCTTTTCCCGTTCTTCGATTATCCCGTCGATCAGTCGATCGCCGATCCATATTTTAAAGCCGGCGATGGCGCTGCCTTCAGGTAACGGGAATTTGTAGACCGCTTCGATGGCCTTTTTCTCGTCGTTGCGGAATTTTTGCTGGATAGTAATTTTCGCTCCCCGGCCAATCAGATCGCCTTTGATATTCACACCCAATAGTGGAACAGGTTGGTTGTTAGTGGTGAGCAAACCGAAATTATTATTCATTATGTTCTCCTTTTAAAAGGGATTTTATCATGCGGATAATTTCTGTTATGCGTCGGCCTTCGCGTTCTTCGACATTTCGCTGGATATGGAATTCGATCCCCGGAATGATGGTGTATTTAACCCAGACCTCCCGGTCTGGAGCCGCAGCAGGTTCCTGAATGGACCGGCCCAGTTCCTGGATGGCGGCCAGTTTGATGCCCTTTTCCTGCTGGGCCCGGATTTCATTCAATTTGTGCAGGTGACTGTCATAATAAAATCCACCACGGCCCCTACCGGCAGGTGGCTCAAGCAGTCCCTGCTGGATGTAGTATCTTATTGTTCTTCTTGAATATCCGGTTAATTCTGATAGTTGTTCAATGGTATAAGTTTTTATTTTCATGACATAATTATAACACTAAACTGTCGTAATGGCAAGAGAAAAATGAAGATTTTTATTTAAAATAAATTTCAATAACCAAATTCTAACTACACTTTTAAAATTTGAAACTGGTAGCAGGTCCTTGGTTATTGGTGCTTGGTTATTGGAATTTGATTTTTAGGATTTGGAATTTCCCAAAGGGTTTCAGATTTTTGACAATATCTTTACAATTCTATGACATTTAGGGTCTGGCTTAAAAATATATTAACAGTAGTCAATATAGAGTTAGGTTAAGAAGAAAGGAAAAAACCATGCCCGCAAAAAACATTTTCTACAGTTTTTTATCTATATTAATACTGCTTTATTTCAGCGGTTGTACTGTCATGGGATTACTGGTCGGTTCGATGATAGATAAAGATAATGCACTTGTAAGGCATTCGAAAATAGAGGAGATAGAAAAGGTCGAGATTGATACCCTTATTGAAATTAATTTGAGGGATGATCAGGTTATTGAGGGGCGATTCTGGGGGCTTGAAAAGATAGATTCCTCTGAATATATCCAGCGCTATAATTATTTCCTGGCCGGACAACAAAATAAAACATGGTTCCCGGCTATTAATGACACTATTTTTCTATATGATCAATACGGACATTTAATTAAAAAGGATGATCGAAAATTTATATTCTCTGGATTTGATTTTAATTCTATCAGTCTCAGGTCTGCGACTGGATCGGATATGATGAGTATGAAGTTGAAGGAATTCGAATTGATTGTCAGTAAAAAACGGAACATCATTAAAGTGCATGAAATAAAAGACTATTTAGAAAAGGGCATTTTACCTTTACAGTCAGAATTGGTGAACAAAACTTATTCTGGAGTTCAGAAATTTCCGATGGAAAATATTCTGATGGAAAATATTCTAATGATTGAATTACCAAAGCCTAAGACAAATAACTGGAGGAATGGTTTGGGTGCACTTGGTTTTATCACAGATGTAGTATGTATAGTAATAACCGCTGAAGAATTATCTAAGCCAATGTTAGATTTTAGCAATTCTGAAATTAATTGGAGTTATTAATTACTGATAAAAATCCAATAATCGAATTTAAATGATCAAATTCCAATGGCCAAGAAGTGATAAAATCCCAATTTTCAATTCCAATTTCCAATTTGATGTAGTTATTCGAAGATTTAAATCAGTTATTTGTTACTTGGATTTTGATTCTTGGAATTTGCTTTTTGGAATTTGGTGCTTGATGCTTGGAATTTACTTCAAAGAGATCTGCGTGCGGTACCGAAAGCGAATCCGTTATATCACCAGAAGGTCTATATGTAACACAAAGTGCCGGATTTGATCAATCGTGTTCGAAGATATAGCCAAGACGGTGATTAAGCGGGTTGTCCGCTTCGCAATCATCCCAGCGATCGCCGATGAGACCTCCGGCCTTGAAGAAGCGAAGGCGATTCTGATCGATATTACCAAGATCGCCGGGTTGACCGGTCTCCCAGTTGGTGTAAACAAAGGGTTCGTCAGTGACCCACCGCCAACCCTCGTCCGGTCCCTGGGCACCGTCCGGCTGATATCCTCCCAGCCATGGGCCCAGCCCGTTACCAAAGGCGTCGAGGAACCAAAAAGCGCTATCGTCTTTAACCAGGTTGAAAACAAAGGCATTCTCTGGCGCAGAGGTGATTGTCACCAGATGACCGCCGCGGGCAAGGCAACTGTCCCGGGCCTGTTCCCATGACAATCCAGGTGCCAGTACTGCCTCGTAACAATGGCCGTTACTCCACTGCACCGTTCCAGCCGGACAGTTTGTATCAGCAGGGCTAGTGGAGTCTTCATCGCAGCTGACCAGCATGAACAGGAACAGTCCCGAAATGCAGATAACTTTCCACATATTATTATTCTTTCTTCGATTGGATTCAATTATACGGATCAGCGACCTGAGTTTAATAACCTTGAGTCGCCAAATATATTATTGAATAGAATCACTCTGCTTAAAGAATAGAATGATATTAAAATTTACCTCTTCACTTATCTCAGGTCTTATTGATTTAACTATTTCTTCACCCATCTACAAGAAAAACCATTATCTGGAAGGCATCGTGATCTAAATGTGTTCTGATTTTACGTATACAATATAAAAAATATAAATGAGGTGTAAAATAAAAAATATGCATTCATGATAAATCCCAAGCACTAAATCCCAAATTCCAATGATCAAGTAGCAATTTGACAATTGCTGTTTGATTATTGTGATTTGATTTTTGGAATTTGAAATTTACCTGAAGGGTTAGTGGGCGGGACAGGGATCGAACCTGTGACCTCCTGCTTGTAAGGCAGGCGCTCTAAACCAGCTGAGCTACTCGCCCATATGTATTTATATCAAAACCAAAAACGCTCTAAACCAGTTGAGGTCCCGAGATATCGGGACCGAAACCTGCTTCAGGCAGGCGAGCTACTCGCCCAAATTTGTTTTATTTTTAATGAACTTGTGACCTTCCCGACTTTGTCGGGACGCTCTAAACCAGTTGAGGCCCCTCGGCTTTATTGGAGGGGCCGAAACCCCTGCCTGCCGCAGGCACGGTGCCTCCTGGCAGACTGAGCTTCTCGCCCATATTTATAATGTTTACACTTTAAAGATCAAAAATTCTTCCTCGCCCCGATAAATCGGGACTCGTCAGAATGACACTTTCGGAATTGTGCCGTACACTAAAATATAGCTATTCGTTCTTATTTTCTTTCTTACGGCCGTATAAGATCGCGTACGGTATGATGATCACGTAAGCCAGTACCACCACAATCGGCGCCAGGGTTTTTGACATGAAACT
>CAYSHN010000050.1:0-11488 GCA_964430815.1 uncultured Calditrichota bacterium
AAGTATTATCATGAAGAAACAGTGGCCACTGTTTCCAGAACCACTCTTGGCGGTACAGGTAAATATATTATAGTCAAGGATATTCCCGAAACCCAGAGAGTATGTGATTTTATCGGAGGGCAAATGTCCAAAGAGGAGTTGCTGCAATATTTTGCCAGGGCCGTTTCTCCCGATTTTGATCCTGAGCGGGATCTGGTCAAGATTGGTGTGGCCAATCAAACCACCATGCTGGCCAGTGAATCGCTGCAGGTGGGTAATATGGTCAGGGCTGCCTTAATCGATCGGTATGGTCCGGAAAACATCGATCAGCATTTCCGGGCTTTTGATACTATTTGTAGTGCAACCCAGGAACGTCAGGATGCGATCCGGGAATTGCTGCAGAGCAAACCAGACCTGACCATTGTCATCGGCGGTTTCAACAGTAGCAATACCCGCAGTTTATGCAGTCTGGCTGCTAAGTATAACCCGGCGTTTCATATTGAAGAAGAAACAGATATTCTGAGTTTGGAACAGATAAAGCATCAGCCTGCCGGATCAACGGAGAGAATTATCAGCAAAGACTGGTTGCCGGCAGGTAAAATAACTATTGCGGTCACAGCCGGAGCCTCAACACCAAATGCCAAAATCGGAGCTGTAATCTCCAGAATTTTTACTCTGCGAAATGAACCGCTAAACTTTGAAAAAATGATCGCCCCGAAACAATCGAATTAGGTTGTTATGTATGTTCGATTTTATGGGCCTCTCGATAAATACTTGAATTTATGATATAGTCTTCATACTTTTTTATGGAAAATTAATTTTAGCGAAGATAATTTTAGAATATAACCGGGAGGATAAAATGGATTCGTTCGAAAGAGAAGTAGTTAATATCGAAAAATTGATAGTTACATACTTCAACCAAAAAAATATTAAAGGAATCTTAAATTTTTTTGTAAAGGGTTTCACAGGATTTTCATCCACCCGGCATGAGCGTCTTACCAGTGTGGGACAATTAAAGCAGACCTTTCTTTATTATCTAAAAGAAGGGGACAAGGTGACCTATTCGATCAATGGGCTTAAGGTGCATATTTACGGTGAATTTGCCCTGACTACTTTTTACTGGAAAGTAAACATCAGGAAAAGAAGAAAGGTTAGAAACGTCACTGGCCGTGGCAGCCATATTTTTCTGATGCAGGAGGATACCTGGAAGATCATTCATGAGCATTATTCAAAGGCACACTAAATCCTGCGTTTAATAAACCAGCCAGGCATCGGGATAACCGGATTTTCGTACCGATTCCAGTATCTGACGTGCTTCCGTTTCAATCGAAAAGGGGCCAATAAAAACTTTATACATCGTACCGGCCTTTTCAAAGAAAACCGGATATTGGTATTTACTGCTTAAATCTTTAACCAATGATTGCGCCCGCTCAATTGTAGCCGTAGCTACTACCTGAATTTTAAATTTTCCGGCCGTGGTCTCATTGATGATATTATCTGGTTGAATAGTTGATAGCACTGGTGCTGCTGGTGTCATCATTTCTGCAGGGCTTATCGGAATCAGTACAGATCTTTTAACCACCCAGGAGCCAGGGAAACCATTTTTACGTAAACTCATATTGACTGAATCAGCCTGATAGCGAAATTGGTAATCCCCCAGCTGGATTTTATATAATCCTTTTTCCCTGAATAAGTAGACAGAATCAACGGTTACGTTACGACTCTGTTTAGCGGTAAGTACCGCATTAATGGAATCTAGGCCGGCGAATATCTGTACCCTAAATCCCTCGATCTCTTTAAACCGTGGCGACTCAGGCTCGGGTAAGGATGGTGGAATAACTTTCTGGCTGAGAGTAGCTGCCTGTCCGGCCGGACTGAATACCGTATCCATGAAAGCATCTTTTACTTCCACTTGTTGAAAGTAAAGTGAACTATCGACCTGTCCCGGTTCGCGCTTTTTGGTTAATGCTCCGGGTTGGCAGGCGTTAAAAAGAATGATGAATAAACTTATGAAAATTAACGATGAAATAAATGGACGCATAGGTTTAATACTTCTTTATTAAAGTGGTACCGGGAAAATATTTACTGATAATATGATAATAGCGAAAAGATTTTGATGACATATCCATGGCACCATACTGACACATACCAGCGCCGTGTCCGTATCCGGCACCATGTAATTCAAGGGTCGTATCGTTCAGTTGGGTGAAAAAGAAGAGAGAACTGTATAGAAAAGGTCTCTGATCTGCAGCAAAAAATCGTCGGATCTCATACCCGGTCAAATCAACAGTTGTATCACAGTAAGTGATTTCCATGTGTTCAATTCGGCCGCTGCTGGAACGCTGTTTAACCCGCAGGTCAAATTGTAAATACATAGTGTCAGCAGGTTCAACTTGTAAAAGACTTCGCCCATAATTGCTGTAAAAACTGCTGTCTAATTGTGCCAGACTGCGGATTTCCCGCCAGCGGAAAAAAGGAGAAGAACTGCAGGAAAATGTATCGGTAATGGCATCGATTCCCCCACTGAGATAAGGGACGTTTATTGATGGCCACACCCGGTTAGCCGGCTCCAGCCGGCCCCCACAGGTCGAGTGATAAAATATATCTGCTAATTCTCCCTGATAGGTAATACAGATGCCCCGGGTTTCGGCAATAGCCCGGTCAGCCAATTCGGTATGGCGGTCAAATCCTGCATAGACCTGATCGACAATGGTACTTTCCAGATCGTAGGGGCGGTTCTGATTTTCGCTGGTTTGGATTCGTTTTAATGCATAGGTTCGTGAACAGACAGCCTGGGCTTTCATGGCTTCAAAATAAGGCGTACGGATTGTATTGATCTCAGCGGGAAGTACCCCTTGCAGATATTCTTCCAAAGGCAGTTCGTTAATTAAATATAAAACAGAGTCTGCGGCAGGAGCAAACAGGATAGATCCGCTATATTCCTTACCTCTGAAAACAAAGTGTCCGGCTGTAGATGCCGGTTCCAGCCGGATCGGGAAGTAATTTCTGTACAGCAGGTTGCGGTTCTGATTGTACAACTGTATACCAGACTTAAGCGGTACAATGTTTAACTGTTGATTGCGTTCACCGAATTCATAATGCGCTTCTTCGGAACGTAAAACATAAAGATTGCGGAAGAAAAGGCTGTCATTTTCCGCTAAAGTAGCCAGTAAGACACGAATGATAGGATCCGGTTGCGGTATATTTTTTTTGGTTTGTGGAAAGCAGCCGACAGCGCTGACTACCATTATGAGTAAAAGAAACCTTAATTTAGTTAGCATGAAAAAATAAGCCCTCTCAATATCTATCCCGGGACAAAGCCGGTTCAATTAAAGAACTGGTTAAAAGAACCCAAAGGTATACAGTTTCAGGCCGGCCCGGATCATAAGTCCGGACATATCTACTTCGGTACGTACCGGTAAACCCAGTTTGTTTTTGCTTTCAGACCGGGAAGGGCTGCCAGAATGATAACTCAGATCAATGAATAGATCCGACGCCCGGGACATAGCAAAAGACAAACCACCACCTACCTGCCAGGTGAAACCTGAATAAAAGCGGGACTCTTCTTTATTCAGAACGAAATTTGATTCACTATTCCACATAAACTCATAGCCAATCCCGCCGCTAACACGCAAATCCATTTTACTGGCAATCCGGGTTTGCACAATGAGTTTAAAATATATCGGTAGCATGGAAGTGGCATTCTCAATTTCAGTTTGAACTACAGATTCCTCGACCTGGGCCTGGGTATTTGTATCCACCTTTGTTTCTTTGGTGTAAGTTTTCCGGTAATAATCGATTTCGATACCCCAACCAATGCTTTCATCAACCATGCGCCCGATAGTTAAACCACCAATAAAGCCGGTTTTAGCATCGGCAGGCATTAAAACACCAGCCTGAAATTCCGTGAATTTATCTTGAGCAGTCAGCGAAATCACGGTAGCAAAAACAGCGAAAATAATTAGTATTTTTCTCATGGTAAGCTCCTTAAACTTAAAAAGGATATTTAAATTGTATTTTTGAAATTTAAAAGTAGTATTAACCAAAGTCAATGTATTCTTAGCGGGTTTAATCCGCTGCAAAGGATTCCGGAATATATTTTACAAAGATATTGATTATAGAATTATAACATGTATATTTTTACATGGTTCCATCCCGGAAGTTTGAGAATTATTTTTATTTTAATTGCGTTTATACATTTAACTCCCTGAATGACCTGTTAATGAAAAATTCAACTACACCTGGTGATCCGGCTGCCAGTAGCAGGGATAGAAATTATTACCTTTATCATTTGCGTTTAAAAATGAGGCTGTAATGAGTAATTTAACTGCGCTTATTTTAGGCGGGGGGCGGGGGACTCGCTTAGAGCCACTGACCAGAATCAGGGCTAAACCTGCTGTCCCTATTGCCGGAAAATTCCGCCTGATCGATATACCGATCAGTAATTGTCTCCATGCTGGTATAAAACATATCTTCATTCTGACCCAGTTCAACACAGAATCTTTACACCGGCACATCAATTTAACATATCGTTTTGATAATTTTACTAATGGTTATACCAGGATTTTAGCTGCCCAGCAGACTGCGGGAAATCAGGACTGGTATCAGGGTACAGCAGATTCCGTGCGAAAAAATCTGCAATTTTTTGAAAAAGCTGATGATCATATTATTATCTTATCCGGAGATCATCTTTACCGTATGGATTACAGCAAATTTTTCAATTACCATCTCGATTCGAATGCGGATATTTCCATCGCGGTCAAACCAATCTATGAACATGAAGCCAGAGAATTTGGAATAGTGAAAGCCAATTCCGATGGTCAGTGTATTGATTTCTATGAAAAACCGGATAAACCGGAAATCCTGAATGAATTTCGGGTCGACCCGGCACTATTTAATACTTTCGACATTGTCCCCAATAACCGCACCCATATCGCTTCCATGGGTATTTATATTTTTAATCGACAGGCATTAATCGATGTCCTCAGCGATAATAGTATGGAAGATTTTGGCCGGGAGATAATTCCCAAGAGTATTAAAGAATTGAAAGTGAATGCTTATTTCTTTGACGGATACTGGCAGGATATCGGTAATATCCGCTCCTTTTTTGAGGCGCATATGGAATTAACCAAAGCCTTACCACGCTTTAACTTTTATGATGAAATATATCCGTTTTATACCCGTCCCCGCTATCTGCCTGCTTCCAAGATCAATCGTTGCCAGATCAATCATTCGATCGTAGCGGAAGGATCCATTTTACTGGGATCGATCATCGAACATTCGACCATCGGCATACGCTCCTATATCGATGAAGGTACTTTGGTCCAGCGATCGATAATCATGGGCAATAGCCGCTATGAGACGATAGAAGAACGCCAGATGAATAAGCAAAAAGGCCATCCCAATCTGGGGATTGGTGCCAATTGTGTGATTAAGAACAGTATCGTCGACATGGATGTTGCCATTGGCGACAATGTGCAGTTAATCAATAAAGAGCTGGTGACAGAAACTTTTAAAGAAAATTATGCCATTCGTGACGGAATAATAATCATACCCAAAGGGAATCTGATACCGACTAACACTGTAATATAATCAGATTCCATCTAGATAAAGGAGTTCATCGTTTTTTCTATTCTTTCCAGAGCCCAGTATAATTCTTTTTCAGTTAGCACCAGTGGTGGCGCGAAACGAATTTTATCACCATGGGTCGGTTTGGCCAATACGCCATTGGCTTTAAGTTCCAGACAAATATCCCAGGCCGTTTTATTACCAGCAGCTGGTCTGATCACTATGGCATTGAGCAAACCCTTACCACGGACCATAGAGATAAAATCACAATTAGTCATTAATTTCTGAATTTCGTGGCGAAAAATTTCACCCAGATTGAAGGCATTATCCGCTAATTTTTCCTTAATAATTACTTGCAGGGCGGTGATGGCGACTTGACAAGCCAAGGGATTGCCGCCGAAGGTTGAACCATGCTCTCCTGGTTTGAGGGTCAGCATTATTTCATCGTTGGCCAGCACAGCAGATATGGGTAAAACTCCTCCGGATAACGCCTTACCCAGGATCAGTATATCTGCTTTTACCTGTTCATAGTCGGAAGCCAGCATTTTACCAGTTCGAGCCAAACCGGTCTGTACTTCATCACAGATCAACAATACATTCCTGGATTTACATAAGGCAGCGGTTTTACGCAGATATCCTTCATCGGGGACAACCACGCCGGCCTCGCCCTGGATCGGTTCAACGATAAAACCCGCTACATGGGAATCCTGTAATGCTTTCTCCAGGGCGGTCAAATCATTATAGGGAATCGTTTCAAATCCGGGTAAAAAAGGTCCGAAATCATTGCGACAGTCGGGATCCGTTGAAGCAGATACAGCAGCCATGGTACGGCCATGAAAATTCCCTTCGGCAACAATTATTTTGACCTGGCCGGCAGGTATGCCCTTGACCTTATAAGCCCATTTCCGGATCAATTTAACTGCAGTTTCGAACCCCTCGGCGCCTGTGTTCATTGGCAATACTTTATCATAACCAAATAATTCACAGATAAATTTTTCGTACTCGCTTAGTACATTGTTGTAAAAAGCACGAGAAGTCAAAGTCAATACATTAGCTTGTTGTTGCAGTGTTTTAATAATTTTAGGATGACAATGTCCCTGATTCACTGCCGAATACGCGGATAAAAAATCCATATATTTTTTATCTTCTACATCCCAGACCCATACCCCTTTACCACGAGCCAGCACTACGTCCAGTGGATGGTAATTATGTGCTCCATATTTGTCTTCCAGTTCCATATAATAGGAAGATTTCATTAAAATATACCTCCATTTTCATCCGCGATTCGGATGCTTAACCTAATCATTCTCCTGTAAATTTGTATTCTAATCCTCATAATTTAATCAGAATGATACTTTTTTCCAAAAGCAATCAGTACAAAGGAAAGGCACAAAGGCACAGAGGCACATAGTAGTGGCAGGTCACGACCTGCCCATTGAGTCCACCTGAGTACCTGAGTGATAAACTATGCATTGTCATCCCGTTATGTCGAAGACCTGGCGACAGACAGGACTCAGGATCTATCTTGATCGCAACATATATGGTAAAAAGTAAAGTTGTCATTCCCGCTGAGTGTATGACACACTTGATCGCATATGGGCGGGAATCTGTCTCCCTAATTCAGGAGGGGACAGAGGGGTGGGTTACTAAGGCACTTTGTATTCTATTTTTTTTTACTGGATTGCAATGATGAATAGGAATCAACAGCCTGACGGATAGCACGGATATGTTCGGGCGTGGTCCCACAACATCCGCCGATTATATTGACATTCAAGTCCAGTAATTTTAACGTTGCCTGCCCCCTGTGTTCCGGAGTTTCACTATATACATTTTTTTGTCCGTCCCACTTGGGTAAACCCGCATTGGCCTGAGCAATCAACGCTGCTGGAGAATGGTTCCTGAACTCGGTCATGAGGCCGATCATTTCCTCCATTCCCAGACCGCAATTTGCACCGATAAGATCAATCCCTGCTTCAGACAGCGCTGAAACCATATCGAGTGGCGAAGCCCCCATCATTGTTCTAAAACCGGTGTTCAGACCTTTTTCAAAGGTCATGGTCACAGCTATCGGCAGGACCGGATTTATGTTCCTGGCAGCCTGCAAAGCTGCCCGGGCTTCCTGCAGATCACCCAACGTTTCGACAATTATCAGATCCACCCCCCCGGCCTGAAGTGCAGCCATTTGTTCCTGAAATGCATCCACCAGTTGTTCAAGGGTCAAAGTGCCCAAGGGCTCTAGAAATTCGCCGGTTGGTCCAACAGATCCGGCTACGAATTTTCCAACCGGACGAACGGCACAAGCCAGTTCTGCCGCCCGGCGATTCAATTCTTTTACTTTATCAGCATAACCATGAATACCCAGGCGAAACCGGTTAGCGCCAAAGGTATTAGTTTCCACCAAGTCAGCCCCGGCATCAAAATATTGCTGATGGATGTTCTGGACAATATCCGGGTGCCGGAGATTCCATTCTTCCGGACAACTACCGGCAAGTAATCCATATTTTTGTAGCATAGTTCCCATAGCACCGTCAGCGACCAGAGTAGATGTATGAAGTCGTTCAATAAATGTCCCGGACATGGTGTTCCTTTCTTAGACAACAGAATTATGCTTAAGAAAATCCAGATGTACCGAACAGGTGACACTGGTACAGGTATAACATGGAATTTTCTCGATTTGTTGTACATCTCGGCGCAGACCGTAAACCCCGGTCAAACTATGGGGTGGATCGAGCATCTGAGCGGATGTCAACTGAACCCCGATGGCAGCGGGCTTGAGTAAAGCAAGAATTTTTTGTTGTTCTTCAATCGCCCAGCCACAATAACCCGGGGCGAATCGCTTAGTCAGGGTGGATTCGTTGATTGATAATATTTGAATTATTTCTTTTTTAAAGTGATCCAGTGCAGTTTGCAGGATGCTGTTAAATGACGCGTAGTACAGAAAAGTGCGCAGGGAGTCGTCTTCGATGGTACCGGTAAGATTTAACAGAAAGACCAGACAATGACTGCAGCCCTTCAACAACTGATATATGACAGGTCCCTGAAAAAGAAATTTACCCGGCCCGGCAGACAATTCGATAGTATGATTTTTTTCCAGGTGTTTATTAATCGGGAGTAAGCGGTATTGGTAGCGGATCGGCGTCACGGCCAAACGGGGGAGAACAGAAGTACTCAGAAATGATTGAACATAATCCGGCAACTCCCGGTCTGCAGGATAACTCAGAAAACTTTTAAGATAGGTAAGATTAAGTTGTGCCGGATACAGGAATAACTGACCCTGCTGGAAATTTCGATCGATCTGCATGATTCCGACTATTTTTAAATATTAGACAAATTAATAAAAATATATTTAAAACCCAACACTTCCTTGAGTGATACCAGCTGGATTTGCTTATATTCAAAATTAATATTTGTTTAAAAAATAAACAGAAGTCTTGAAATTTCAATCTCTAGTAACACGTTTGAATTAATAATGTTCCATCAGCGAGTTTGCTTTTAAAAGATGGGCCTTATAATTTAAGGGATAAAATAAGTCAATTAACCGGTTCTGGAAAGAGGGGGGTAACTTATTTTTCGTACTTTTGCTTATCTTAGGCCATATCTGTTACGCTATAAGTCTAAATTACTGTCCGGTATTCTTTTTACCATTATCAGTAATGCCGTAGGCATTCTATACCCTAAAGTTGTTCAAGAGTCTATTGATTATCTCTCCCGGGAAATAGAAATCAAACAATTGTTATTTTACAGCGGATTAATTGTGCTAATTGCAGTAGTGCAGGGAATTTTTCGTTTTCTAATGCGTCAGACCATTATTGTTGGTTCGCGCCTGATTGAAAATGATTTTCGCAATGATCTATTTGGGCACCTGCAGAAAATGTCGGCTACTTTTTTCCAAAATATGCCCACCGGTGATGTTATGTCGCGGATGACCAATGATCTGAGTGCGGTACGGAGTGTTTTAGGACCAGGGATTATGTATTCGGCCAATACGATCTTTACCCTGATTTTTGTAGTCGGGATGATGATTACTATCAATCCGCTGCTGACCCTGATTGGATTTTTACCCATTCCTTTGATAGCATACTCTGTCTATCGTTTTGGGCTGCAAATTCATAAGAGATTTAAAGAGATTCAGGCGCAATATTCCAGGATCAGTACCAAAGCCCAGGAAAACCTTTCCGGAATCCGGGTAATTAAATCTTATGTGCAGGAAGCAAATGAGATTGCAGAGTTCAACAAATTGAACAGGGAATATGTCGATAAAAATATGGCCTTTGTGCGGATCTATGCTGCCTTCCACCCGTTATTGATGTTTATTATCAGCCTGGGAATCATCCTGGTACTGCTGGTGGGGGGAATACAGATTGTCAATGAAACGATCTCATTGGGAGAATTCGTAGCCTTCACCCTATATCTGGGTATGCTGGTCTGGCCAGCGATTGCACTGGGCTGGGTGGTCGGCATCTTTCAACAGGGTGCCGCTTCCATGGAGAGGATAAATGTTATTCTGGATACCCAACCTGAGATCCAGGATGATCCGCAGACAATGCCAGTCACTGTTATACAGGGCAATATTCAAATAAAGGACCTTACTTTTAGTTATAATGGAAGTACCGAGCCGGTATTAAAGAATATTAATGTTGAACTGCCCGCCGGGAGTATTCTGGCGGTTGTGGGCCGGACCGGCTGCGGGAAAACAACTATCATGAATTTACTGACCCGTACTTATGATTCCTCTGCCGGTACAATTTTTATAGATGGTATCGACATCAAAGAGATTCCTTTGCAGACTTTACGCCTGCATACCGGTTATATTCCACAGGAAACTTTTCTGTTCTCGGATACCATTAAAGCAAATATCACCTTTGGTATGCCTAACGACAGTGAAGAAAAAATTATAGCCGCAGCGCGGGCAGCACAGATTCATGATACCATTATGGAATTTGATGATAAATATGAAACCCTGTTGGGAGAGCGGGGAATTAATTTATCCGGTGGACAAAAACAGCGGGTATGTATCGCCCGGGCTATTATTAAGGAGCCAAAGATCCTGTTGCTGGATGATGCCCTTTCAGCGGTCGATACTATAACTGAGGAAAAAATCTTAGAAGGTTTACGTGCAGTAATGCAGAACAGGACTTGTATCTGGATTTCACACCGTATCTCGGCTATTAAAAATGTTGATCAGATTATTGTACTGGATGAAGGGCGTATTGCCGAACGGGGAACTCATGAGGAACTATTGGCACTTGATGGACTTTATGCAGATCTCTATGAGAAACAAAAACTGGAAGAAGCACTAGATCTGGTGGAATAATAAGGATAATTGCCATGACTAAAAATAATAATAAAACAATATGGTTTAAATGGATTGTCCTTTGCTGCTTTCTTTTAAATCCGGTCTACAGTCAGATGGATTATCATACCTTGCATCAGGAAGCCCTGGTGGTGGATACCCACACTGATGTTTTATTGCAGATCTTACGTGGACAGAATTTTCGCAAACGTTCCAGCTGGGGACATATTGATTTGGTACGGTTACAGGAGGGTCAGGTTGATGCCCTGTTTTTTGCAGTCTGGCCGAATCCGGAATTGTATAAACCGGATAATATGTACGAACAGGCTTTAAATCTGATTGCCCTGTTCACCAAAACCATGGGCAGGTGCAATGGTCAGATTGAGTTAGCCCGCTCTCCGCAGGAAATTCTACAAATTACCGATCAGGGGAAAATAGCTGCTTGTCTGGGTTTAGAAGGGGGGACCGCCATTGAAAATGATCTGCAAAAATTGGAAAAATTTTATGATTTAGGTGTTCGATATATTACTTTAACCTGGAATGACAGTCCCGACTGGGCCAGTTCTGTACAGGATGAAGTTTCCGCCGCTTACCAGGGGGTACGGGGACTGTCGGAATTTGGGAAACAGGTAGTGCTGACCATGAATA
>CAYSHN010000050.1:11498-12568 GCA_964430815.1 uncultured Calditrichota bacterium
TGAATAAACTGGGGATGATGGTCGATCTATCGCACAGTGGTGAGAAAACATTTTGGGATGTAATACAAACCTCGACCAAACCGGTAATCGCCTCACATTCCTGTGTATATGCGCTGGCCCCGCATGTGCGCAATCTGAAAGATGATCAAATTATCGCCATCAGTAAAAATGGCGGGTATATCGGCATTAATTTTTACGCCGGATATTTAGATATGGAATTTGATAAAAAATACAGTCAGTTGCGCAAATCAGCAGCAGCCCACCTGGATTCGATGAAAACAGAATTTGGCCAGAATTATACCGGATACCGGAAATATCAGGAGAAATATTATCTGAATCTCTGCCGGGATATTCGACCTGGTTTGGGTCTGATTGTCGATCACATCGAATATATCATCAACCTGGTCGGGGATGATTATGTGGGACTCGGTTCTGATTTTGACGGGATTACGGTTTCTCCCCGCGGTCTGGACGATGTCAGCAAAATGCCGGAACTCACCAGGATCATGCTCGAGCGCGGATTCAGCCAGGAGCGAATTAATAAAATTCTGGGGGGCAATTTCATGAGAGTATTTAATGCGGTGCAGCCCTGATCTGAAAAATCAATCAGGTTAAAATTTATCCGCTACTTCAGCGTATCGGCAGTGAAAGTCTGTAAAACACTCTCTTCCGGCCAGAGGATATCAAAAATGCGGTTCAGTTTTTTCTCATGTTCAATCATGAGATTATAATTTGGCGGTTTTACCTGTATGGAGTCGGTAAACATCTGCATTCCCCAGCCAAACTCGCGCAGTTTAGTCAGTGAACTTTCTTTCCAACGGTAAATCCAGAAATGTACGATCTCTTTTTCAATCCACTCATACTCCCGCGGGGACAGACTGGTTTTCTTTAAACACAGGTATTTATGCGCGATCCATTCAGGTTGCATCTTAATGATGTCAATGGCGATGCGCCATTTATTTTTTTCTGTCTGATGCTGCAATTTCTTTAACAGTACCGCCAGATCTTCATTTACTTTCAGGAAAGCATTCAGCTGCTCGACAGTTATTGTTTTATCTGCGGGGGGCAAG
>CAYSHN010000051.1:0-12537 GCA_964430815.1 uncultured Calditrichota bacterium
TAAACGCAGGTTGCAATTCTAATCCATTTTATTGAGCAAAGCAAGCGAGATAATAACAGTTCCATCACCACATAATTCTCAAGTTTTGTTCTTATTTCTTACCAGAACTGATAGCAGTACCATGGCCAGGAAAGCCATTACTGCTCCGCTGCCAAAGGCAACCGCAGCCCCGAATGTTTTGTACAGTATACCGAAAATAACACTCGCTGGCAGTGCCGCCAGGCCCACCGTAAAGTTATACATACCAAATGCACTGCCCAGAATATCCGGCTTGACAATATCAGCCACCAGGGCTTTCTCAGCCCCTTCACAAAATGCATAATACAGGGCATAAATCGCAAACAAAATAAAAGTCGCCGGTACTTGCCAATTAACCGGAAGCCGGTCAAGCAGGGCAAAGGACAGATATACCAAAACATAGATACCCCAGCCGATATTAATCAAAGTTTTGCGCCCTATTTTATCCGACAGGCTGCCGAGCGGTGTCGAAAAAACCGCTTTTAAAATATGAAAAAAAGCCCAGATCAGCGGCAAAAAAAGGATATTTATCAGTTGCCGCTGAAATTGAATATCACCAATCTGGTTAACCAGATCCCCCACCAACGGAGTCTTCATTAAAATTGAATAAAAGGCGCCGCTGGCCTGGATAGCTTCTTCAATTCTGAATAACATAAAGGCATCGGAGGAATTCCCCAGAGTGAATACAAGCACGATCGACAGATAGGTCAGGAAATTTCGATCAAATTGCCGAAGGGAGAACCGAAATTTCTTACCAGGATCGAAATCAGCATTCTTTTCCTTTATAAAAAAAATAAGCGTGAACACAGCAAATAGTCCGGGAATCAAGGACAGAATAAAGGTCCAGCGCAGGACTTGTACCAGATCGGTCATCCCCAGCGCCAGGATTAAAAAGATTAAAGTGCCAATGGCCAGAACCGGTCCGATGATCGCTCCGGTATGGTCCATCGCCCGGTGAAACCCGTAAGCTTTGCCGCGAATCTTATCGTCCACCGATAGAGCGATCAAGGCATCGCGGGGTGCCGTGCGGATACCTTTGCCGACCCGGTCCAGCATGCGGATCACCACAATCTGCCAGGCATTCATAACCAGACCGGTAAAAGGTCGGATTAATGAGGAAATAGTATAACCGATCACTACCAGAACTTTGCGCTTATGGAGCCGGTCTGAAATGATTCCACTTACCAGTTTCAGCAGGGCGGCTGTTGTTTCAGCTACTCCTTCAATGATACCCAGCAATAGAGCACCGGAACCGAGGGCTGCTATGAAAATTGGAATCAGCGGATAAATCATCTCGCTTGCCGCATCGGTCAGCAAGCTAACGATACCAAGTATTATAACATTGCGCGGGATTCTACTGCTTCGTTTGCTACCCATTTCTGACGTACTATACAGCATTGTATTATTTATGCCGTTTTCTGGAATGTTGTATTATATAAGTTAGTAATCTATTTTATGCTTTAGAATCCAGATTAACACCAGGACGCCCATAGCCCCGAGCGGTATGCCGGCTGCAGCCCCGAAAATAGAAGCATTAATAAAGATCGACCCGAATATCTTCCACCATGGCCAGGCATTCATACCCACAATGGAAAATGTAATAGCTTTGAGCGGGACCGCTATTATAAACATGGTGGCCATGGTCAGACCGAAAGATAATCCGGCCGCAACAGCGCCAACCAGTGCCCCAGCCGGGATAGAAAACAACATATTCCCTTTCGACATGATCATCACTCGCGCAAATCCCACTGCTGCTAGAATTGCCGAGAGCATTTGTACGAGTATGGTTACACCGATAATCAATTTGATATGAAACGTATTACCTCTATTCACCAGGCCGGTAAACGGCCCATAGACCAGATAGACGTTCACAACAATACTGATCAGTAATCCCAGTAAAGCAAAAATTTTTAAAGCATATATTTCGTTTTTATTCAACGGTTCTCCCAATCTAGAATTCATTTTCTGCTCAATCAGCAGAAGCCCGTCCGCTTATCTTCGTTTAAGCATAACTTCCATTATCAATTCATAGTTACCCTTATTGTCGGGTAATTCCATTCTCAACCTGACGGTACGCGCATTAATTTTAGTGAAGGTTTGAACTAATAAAGTATCATGCCATTGCATATACAGAGTGTGGTCATTAATAAACTGGCAGGTTGCCGTTAAAAAGGCCCCGCTATTTTCGAACCACCAGTAGCGGTATAACTGGATTTTCCCATCCCAACCAAAAATACCATGGGCTGCCCCACCACTCTTCGTCTTGTAATCAAAAACAACATAACGGTCATTTAATGCTCTACTGAAAGTTCCACTACCCTTATCGGTTGCTGCTGCATGAAAGCTGCTTTGCGGAATGATATAGTCCAGATCCCAGTTCCCGATTAAAAATTCAAATGGTTTCATTACCGCTGTCTGTTTTAACATATTTTCCTTTCAAACTAATTTTCTGACCAACTGATTGAGCAGTTAACTAATCCGGATGAATTGCGACACCGGGAATTTAAATTTTAACTAAACACAGCATAATTTAATTATTTTTTTTGAAGCAGGGAGAAAATTATAGGTATTTGGATTATATCAGGAAATTATTTATCAGATTTTTTTTCCAATAACCAGGATTTTGCATTTTCAACAGAAAAGAAGACTTTAAATTGGTATCCCAGGTTCTGGCATACCACTTCCCAGAATGAAGCCAGTTTTTCATATTTTTCCTTGACCACCAGTGCCAGGCGCAAGAGCCTGGCTTCAATCGGCATCTCCTGATCATAGAAATGAGCTAGATCATATACATCCATTAAAGTGTTACTATAGCTTACACCTTGTTCATCAACCAGGACCCGGTTGAATTGATATTGCTTGATGGTTTGATACATCTCGAGATTATATTGTTTATGTTCAGCCAGATTTTCATCTACCCCTTCCGACTTGATATAAAGATAATCTTCCTGTGGAAGGGCTTTAAACTGTATTGCCATATGCGTTTATTCTATTTTGAAATCTTAAGATCTAATTATGATCATTGTAATGGTTACGGGTGATAATTACGAATAATTTTCAGAACTGTTGCCTACTATTTATAATAACGTTTATTATTTATCAAATCATCCAAATTCTATCGAAACACCCTGAAGTATTTCTTGCTGAACCAAAAGTCGGTTACAGGTTGAAAATGTGGTCAGACAGTTAAGGGTATTATCGATATTCATCAGGAGGTTCAATAACCTGATCCGATCATTAACCATACGACCTTAATACGGTATACCCACCAAGCTAAAAGATTTTCTTACCATAAAATTTATGACTCTACCCAGGGGCAGAATATCCAGATTAGTTTGATTCTGGATGATAATTATCGCAAATAAAATCAAAGTCCCATATTTAAAAATAGCGTGTTCGGTTTCCTCTTTGATCTTGATGGTATTGAAAAGAAGATGAGAACCATCCAGCGGGGGTATGGGCAACATATTGAAAACAAACAGTCCATAATTAATAAACACGGCATATAAAATTATATTCATAAGGCTTGTGTAAAAATGATTATCAGGATTTGGGTAAAACGTACTGATCTCTTTAATAAGCAAAGTGCACAGAAGACCTAAAGCCAGGTTAGATAAGGGTCCGGCCACTGAAATCAGCATCTCGTCACGGCGTGGATTTTTAAGTGCGCGCTGGTCTATTTGCACAGGTTTAGCCCAACCAAAACCGGCCAGAATTATAAAAATAAATCCAAAAATATCTATGTGCGGGATCGGATTAAGTGTCACCCTGCCCTGATCTTTCGCCGTAGAGTCTCCTAAAAGATAAGCAACTTTTGCATGCATATATTCATGCACGGTGAGTCCCAGGACGATTCCCGGCAATAATTGTATTATATAAATCAAATTTAAATGATTCATTTATACCCTCTGATCAAGACATTCCATTTTTACTGCAATTGGCATACTTTGCTTACCCGCTTGGCCATGGCCATGATGGTCAAGATGGGCGGATAACCCAACGATTCGGGGAAAAGAGAAGCATCAGCAACATAGAGATTCTCCGGAAGCCGGGTTGGATGAAATGTCAGCACATCCTGTTTAGTCAACGGGACCATTCCTCCGGGATGACCGGCATTGATGGTGCCATAAAATAATTTTTCTTTTTTCACTCCCAGGCGATCGAATATTCTTCCACAAATTTCAATTCCCTGTTTTAATCTGGATTTATCCAGGCTAGTAAGAAATTTATTAATTTTTCGCTTCGATACAAAACCTTCATTTGTATCGGCGAGTTTAATCATCAGTCCTAATGTATCATGCAGGGGAAATTTCCATTTACGGTTGAAAAAGAAACTAAGATAATCAAAATAGGGTGAAATAATAAAATGATCCTGTTCAACCACAAAAGGCATGGAAATCTCTCTATTCTGCTGGCAATCCTTCCATTCGGTTGCTACACAAAGAACTGGATCTACAAACAGTCTTTTTTCACAAGAAATTCCGGAATTTTCCAGGATTACCGGAGTAGCAAATCCACCTGCTGATATTATTACCAGGTCTGCCGGATAAAATTTGGTAAACCAACCAGTAGAAGCTTGTACCCCCAAGGCACGGCTATCTTTAATGATCACTTTTTTCACCTTACAATCTGTCACCAGCTGGGCCCCTTTTTTTAAAGCCAGATCTAAAAATTGCCGGCTATCCCATTTGGCACCCTGGGGGCAACCCAGTATACAGCGACCACAATTAGTACAGCGACTGGGATCCCCCATTTTGGGCAGGGGTTGTGGATTTAAATCCATTTCCCGACAGATTTCAAACAATCGCCTGGTGATCGGATGCCAACGTTTCTTGTGTTCAAGCGAAACCGGAATTTCCCGATAGAGTTCCTGAAACTCAATATCCAGGTTAATTCCTATATCTTTTAAATCACGGTCGGTCCGTAGCGCATTTCCCGTGGCCAGTGTAGTGGTCCCACCTAATCCGATTCCATTGACTAATATAATTTTCCCTTTGGTTTTCCTGATTTTCATTGCCGGAAATAATAATTGAATCATGCGCTCATCAAAGAGCAATCTGGTTTTTTTTAGGCGCTCTACCATAGTCAGGTTCAAGGAAAACGGACGAAACGGTTTCCCCGCTTCCAGTACTGTAACCTGAAATTTGCCCTGCGCCTGCAGTTCTTTAGCTACCGTAGCACCACCGGCACCACTGCCCACCACAATCGCTTTTTTCATGAACTGTATCCCCTGGAGACAAACTGTGCCTGGCAACAATCTTTACCGTCAGTTATGCGCTGAGAAAAATCAAGTTGTCCACCTCCCGACAATCCGGCCAGAACCCCTTCATCCAGGGCCGAGATGAGTTGACAAACCTGACTGGTATAATATTCACTGAAAAAACACTTACTGATCGTAACAACCCCTTGCCCGGTACCCTGGAATTCAATTCCCAGCATATTGTAGAGTAAATTCCCTATGGCCATGACCTCGTTATCCCCATTAATATGAAATCTTTTTCTGAGTTTATCACCCAATTGGTAGGCCCGATCGAACAGTCGGATTCTGATAACCCTCAGATCGTTACTATGCTGAAAAGATTTTTCCGCTTCTGTCCTGGTAAAGAGTGCGTATTGTTTTAAACAGTCAGGATATGAAAATCCCTGGAGTGACGGTACGGCACAATTAAATGCCCGTGCAGTGATTATGAACAATTCTTTTAACATACGTTTCTTAAGAAATTCCGGGGAATAATTTTTCAGAAATGTGGCCAGAATATTCATAGTATAATACGCCTGAGTTTCAGAAAGAATAGCAGCAGAAACACCGCAATCGAACCGTCTACAACGGCATTGGCTATATAGATCAGATATGGTTGATGAAAGATAAATAAAAAAATGGAAAGAATAGAACTTGCTGCTTTTGCATTAATCAGCAAAACGAGATACTGTTTATTCTCAGGATGACGATACATCAGATATGCCAGCAAAGTCACCAGATACATATATGCTACCGCCAGAACCAGATAAAAATTTATACCTGCGGCGGGAGCTGGCAACATCCCCAAATGCTGAGAAATCGTATTGAAAAAAATCAATACCCCGTTAGTCATAAAAAGAAAAATTAATCCCACCAGTGCAAAGATCAGTGCCATGGTCAGGCTGATAACTTTATATACTTTATATAAGGAGTTCTTTTCCCCTGCTGTGTTTACTCTAGCGAAATTTTGAGAGTTCATTAATCAATCCTCATTGATAGTGAAGCTGGAAAAATTTGGACAACGGATTAAAATGTATTTCCGACATCATGCGCAAACTATCCATCAGGCCCAGCAGCGGTTGACCCTGACTGTACTTTTGCAAAAGTTTATAATTAGTGTTAATAAAGCAACGATTTTCCGATGGAAACCGGTTTTTCATATCCCGGATTATATCTGTCAGGGATAAGTCGTGTATATTGCCAAAAGACATCGGCATGAAAACGCAGGGAGTGACTTCTCCAAAAGCATCGACATAAACCATTTTGTGTCCTGCAGTGCAACCAAAATTTTGTTCACTCTCAAAATGACCAAGATAGTTCACGGTCATAGTACCCAATTTATTATAACTGTCTTGCAGTTTGATCAGCATTAAGCGTTCTTCTTCGGTAATAACCAGGTCCTTGTTCCAAAATGCTTCCACAGCAGGTTTGGTTTCACTCAACCAAGCTTCGTCGATTTCTAATTTATTGAGAAAATGTAAAAATTCTTCAAGTCGATCCTGGCGTAGTAGCTCTTTTGATAAGACAGTTGAGACGCTGACATGTATTCCACCAATACTCTTAAATATGTCGATAGCATTCAGAGCAGTTTGGAAAGCCCCCTTGTATCTTCTCACTCCATCGTGTATAGCTTCATCCCAATGATCAAGACTCACTGATACATAAAGCAGACCGGCCTGTTTTAAATCAATCGCCATCTGTCGGGTTAGCGTGCAACCGGTAGTAAACAATTTAAGTGCACAATCTTCCCCGGCACTCTCAGTAATTTCTACCAGGTCCTTGTTAAGCAGCGGTTCACCACCGGTAAACCCCAGCCAAAAGACACCCATGTTTTTTAGATCCTGAATGACCTTTTTAATAGTTTGCTTGTCCATCACTTTTCCACGCCGGTCTTTATTATAACAGTACTCGCAATTTTGCGGACAGGCATTAGTGACTCCGATTTGAGCATGGGAAGGTCCGCCTGTTTTGATTAAAAGATGCTCGTTGACAAACCGGGTAAATGCTTTACTATTCAGGGGAGGTAAATGGGAATGAAGCACCAGACGACTACCGATCTTTTTCACTTTAAACTTTCTCATATACTGCAGAAGAAACCAGTTGATCGCAGGCTTTACTTTGATAAGTTGCGGATTTGACAGAAGTGTTTTTAATACTTCAAATTTGTTAGCTAATTTTATCATTGTTGTTATATCATCATTTTATTTTACATATCTGTACTAAAGAGAAATTTTTATCGTCTGATATACGGTACATCTCACTTAAAGATTCATACCTCTGAATTTGAGCAATTAATTTTGTTAAACGTAAAAAAAAGAGCTATTACATACAAGAAAATATATGAGTAATATGGCTAAAAATGATCCGGCTATTGAACGTTTACAATACTCAGGTGTATTAGTAGGTAATGGATCCAGTTGAAAAAATCAAGAAATATAAGTATATACAAAGGAGTACAGCAATGAATTCTTTAATAAAAACCACTTTCAAATTCCTGTTGCTTTTTATTTTAGTCACCATTCAAAGTTCCCTACCAGCCGCTCAAATTTTAAAACCTGAAAAGGTCTACCGTATTGTCTATGAAATCCAGACTGACGCGTGGTACCAGCAACAGGCCGTCTTGTGGAAAAAAGAAATCGATAAGAATCCACAGAATACCATGGCTTGGATGAATTATTATAATGCCAACCGTTATGCCAATTTTGATAATATCCATGCTCAGGAAAGACAGAATAAATTATCCCAAATCATCGAAGATATGGGTAAAGCAGTACCCAATTCATATGAATACTATTTATTAAAGTTTAAAACCAGTAGCAATTTTGACAACATATCGTTGATTGAGAAAGCTTATGCGTTGGATCCGGAACGTCCGGATACCTATTACGATTTACTTACCTGGTATGCCATTAATGGCGAAACATCCAAGTTTAATGAATTCTGCGAAAAATTATATCGCAGTAAGGATATTGCCCCCCGGCTGATGAATTATAACTATAATGTGCTGATGTCCACCGAACCTAATTCCATACTTATTACTAATGGCGATAACGACACTTATCCAGTCTGGTTGTTACAACAGGTGAAAGCTATCCGTCCGGATGTAACTGTGCTCAATATTTCCTTGACCTCCATCCAATCATATTTTAAGAATACGGTAAAATCTAAAAAAATTGACCTGGATTATGAAACAATTCAGACTAAAGCCAAGCAAAGAATTACAGCTACTTCTTTGACATACTTTCCTGCCGCTTTGATACAGGAATTAATACCAGAATTATCCGAGAAATATCCCCAGTATCCCATATATTTTGCCTTGACGGTTTATCCGAATTACATTGAACCAATCAAAGAATATTTATATGCTGTGGGACTCGCTTTTCGTTATAATAAAAAACGAATGGATAACATTGCCCTGATCAAGAAAAATTTAGAACAAAATTTTATTCTGGATTATCTCAAGTTTGACTATGCTGATGATCAATATCCGGGTAAACACCTGGCGGCTAAAATGAATCTTAACTATATCAGTCCGATGATGTTACTGGCCGAACATTATTTTTTGAGTGGGGATCAGGAGAAAGCGCAGCAATGGAAAAAATTCGCTTTGAGTCTGGCGGAAACAGCTGACAATAAAGAAGCCGGTGAAGAAATTAAGAAAAAGTTTTAAATATAAATCGGCCTGGTTTGTCAAAATCTATGAAATAACAGTCCATATTTTATCCGGTTCGGTACATTAAAATGTCTGCCGATCATGAATTAAAATTGTTAAGCGACGAGCAACTTTTCCGTCGGGTCAAAGACGGTGATGCCGCTGCCTTCGATGAATTATATTACCGTTATAGTCATCGTCTGCTGCGTTATCTACTACGCATGTTGAATGGTAATGAATCCCGGGCCCAGGATTTATTGCAGGATGTCTTTCTGCGAATATTGGACAAAAGAAGTCATTTCAATGATACTAAAATATTTTCAACCTGGATTTTTTCCATTGCTCATAACCTATGTAAAAATGAATATCGCTCATGGAAAAACCGAAAGGAAGTCAATATGGCCGAGAGCGAATATGCTAATATGGTCACGGCCGACACACTAAAACCCTGTATTGATAACATTGATTATGAAAATTTTAAAAACCAGATGCTAATAGTTTTAAAATCATTACCTGCCGATCAACGCAGTACATTTCTGTTACGTTTTCAGGAAAATCTAGCCATTCCCGAAATTGCTGCGATCATGAACTGCCCGACCGGAACTGTAAAATCACGATTGCACTACACCCTGTGTACAATTACTGAACGACTAAAAGTATTTAATCCCACTAAATCTGAGGTTTAATAAAATGAATAGGACAACAAAAGAGTGTACCCTGATCGAACAACTTATCATAAAAAGTCAATTGGAGAAACTGACCAGTGCAGAAACAGTCAGATTAAACATGCATCTAGAGGAGTGCCCGGACTGTCGCAGCTTCCAGTTAAATATAGCGAACCTGCTTAAATCACTGACTGTAAATGAAACCGATTCTCCTTTACCTAAACCCGAGATTCATTTATTGCTTCGACAAAAGGTGCGGGAAATAAAATCTGCTAAAAGTAAATCTGATTATTCCCTGAAAGAAATATTTATTAATATTTTGAAGCGTCCTATTCCGTTGTACCAGGTTGCCGTTGTTGTTATCCTGATATTCTGTCTCGCTGCATATGCTTTGTATACTTTTAGTAAAAGTGAGGCGGAATCTGCGACATTAATAAAAGGTCATTCCCCACAAGCTAGTATTTATGAACAATATATTAATTATTATCCCACTCAATCAGCATTGCCTTTGAAAGTGGGGATAAATGCCGCCGAGGATACTTCATTTAATTCCATTCTATTCAGTGCGTTGTAGAAATAACGTCATGCCCGACCTGCATGCTCTGCGGGAATGACTCTCAAATTGTCATTCCCGACATTCAAAGTACAAGTATGATCGTATGTAATCGTGAATCTTTCCAGGCAATAGAAGATTCCCGCCTGTATTACATTCAAACAAGATACACCTTCAGCGGGAATGACTAATATGGTCGCTTATTCAATGAGTGTGGAAGTCGCACTTTAATCGATGAGGCAAAATCTTAATCAAATTTCTTATTATATTCTATACCCGTAATTTCCACCTTAAGCCAGGTAAAATTCCCTTCTTTCAATTTCCAGGTTACCGTTGACTTAGCCGGAATCCTGATACCGGCAAATTCACTGTAACCATCAGGTTCAACCTGAATGAACCAGTCTTCTAATGTCGCCCCTTCTTTGCGGTCATAAAAGCGCCTGGCTTCAAAACTTACCAGATCTCCATTGGCCTCAAACTTAATCAGAGCTGAATCGCTGATTCCACCATAGGTCATTATTGCTCTTACGGTCAGTGAGTCTACCTCTTTCCACTGAATATAATTATTCAAAGCTGCTGAGGGAAACCAGAAAGTTTCAGACAGGTATCGCAGCATGGTTCCCTGATCAATTTCTTTGCTTTTAACATCGGCAATGGTGAATAAAGAAAGCAATTTGATCAGCATGTGTCCAGTTCCATTTTCATATTTATCTCTGGCTTTAATATGTATTCCCAGTGCAGCTTTTGCATCGCCTACCCAGATAAAACCTGGATTATCTGTTGTGAACCATTGTTCGGCCGTGAGTGGCATCCATTTACCATCGGGAGTACTGCGCATTTCGCCTTTTTGTCGGAGGTATACGCTGTAAATTTTGTCCTGGCCAATTACATTCGATTTTTGCAACCACAGTTGAACAATGGCAGGAAGATTTAACAACATGTCTTTCGTAACTGTTTTTTTCTCAGCAGGTGCAGAAACAATAAACGATTTTAACTCGGTTTTCACCATGCCATTAAAATTCCAGGTTCCAAATCCCAAAATTGTCACAATCAGGATCATCAAATTAGCAATTGTTCCAAATTTGGCGTCTTGCCAATACAAGATGATAAGGATTTGCGATAGTAAAATTGCAGGGACAGATACCATCCACCACCATTCTTTTTGCAGTATGAAAGCGGTTGCTGTTATAATGAATAACAGTGCCGCCAGCAACCATAACAGACCCCCCGATTTTGTGATGGTCATGGTCAATTGTTCCATCTCGGCCAATTTGAATGCTTTTACCACACCCATCAGATGAATTAGTCCATGAATGATGATCAGACTGATAAAAATAATTCTGAACATAAAATAATTCTCTTTGTATTTAATTTTAAAGATTGGATGTTAAACTTCGACTCTGCCCGGGAAATAGTAATCTCGTTGTCGAGTTCCAACAATAGTCGGTATATCGAGACAACCGTTAATCTGACCCACCCCTAAAATCCCCTCCCTGATGCATCAGGGAGGGGACAAAGGGGTGGGTTATCTTATTACTACTTCGAATTCGTTCGAGCAACGAGTAACCGGTCATAGAGTGAAGTCGAGATGACCGGCGATTCGGCTTCCCGTAATAACTATCTCAGCAAAATTAGTTTCTTCGTCTCAATATAACTGCCTGCCTGTAAACTATAAAAATATACACCTCCGGCCAATCCGGTGCCGTCGAATCGTACCGTATGAATACCCGCCTCCTGCTCTCCCTTCACCAATGTTGTTACTTTCTGTCCAAGTAGATTATAGATCTCCAGAGAAACAAATTCAGGTTTGGAAATTGAGAATTGGATCTTGGTGCTTGGATTGAATGGATTCGGATAATTTTGCGCCAGATTAAATCCCCCGGGTAACGCGGCAAAATTCTCTTCGTTTATTGCAGCAGGTTGATTTGTTTTGGACTGTGCGAATACCCAGGGCAAAAGCAAAGAATCATTATAGGCCTGATCCCAGATCGAATGACCGCCGGTTTCGTATTCCGTATATAGCAAGGTAGCCCCGTTATTAATTTCAGCTGCGATGATACTGTCTGCTAATCCCGTGCAATCACCATGGTTACAGTCGGTATAAATTGCGGTTAACCCCTCTTTTTCTAAAGCTGAAATCATATTTCTTGAACCGCTTACCGGGACAACTCCATCCAGGGCACCGTGAAAAGCCCAGATGGGAATATGTTTGATTGTTTCTGCCTGTAAGGTATCCCCCCACCCACACACCGGAACAGCAGCGGCATATTTGTGAGGATAATAAGCAATATATCCCCAGCTGCCATATCCACCCAACGAGAGTCCGGTAATATAGATACGGTTCGTATCTACCGAGAACTCGTTCAACAGTGAATCCAGTAAATCGTTCACGGTCAACAATATATCCGTA